>JAUVCY010000283.1 GCA_030595585.1 Thermoplasmatota archaeon | reverse complement strand
CGGCGATGTTCTTCGCCAAGCAGCTGGCAAGCGGCAACCTCGACCTCGAGGCCCCCCAGGCAACCGCCTTTGCGGTGTTCGTTCAGATACTTGCGGGAGGGGAGGTGATGATGCCACTATTCTTCCTGGGAATGTTCATCGGGGTGTTCGTGGAGCTGTTGATCGGCATGGGGACGGCTTTCGGACTGGGGATGTACCTGCCGGTACACTATACGTTGATGCTTGTGACAGGGGGAGCGGCGAGGGAGATCTGGGAGAGGAGGTGGCTCAACGCCAAGGCGAAGAGGGAGAAGTGGAGTGAGGCGAAAAAGACCCTCAAGCTCCTGGATTCGTATATGTTGATGACCGGACTGTACATCGGAGAGGCGATAATCGGCACTTTCCTCGCCATATATCTGGTGGCTACTGCGTAGAGGATATTTTTAATATTTTTCGAATAAAAAGGCGTAGGATTATTTATACCGCCGGCCAATAGGGGGCGATGAGAAAGAGGTGGATCCGCTGGGGGGTCTTGGCAGTCTCCCTCATCGTGCTAATCGTCATTCTCTGGCATATCGGGGCCAGTGGGGTTCTGGACGCCATGATCGGCATGGACCCCAGATATGTAGTGTTGGCCCTGCTCTGTTATTTCGGGGTCCATCTGGCATGGGGCATCAAGTGGTATCTTCTGGTAAAAAAGAGGGTAAAGAACGCATATTTTCCATTCGTTTTCCTGGCGAACGTAACGGGTAACTTCATCAACGTCACAACGCCGAGTGGACGGATGGCGGGGGAGCCGGTGCGGGCAGGTGCGGTGGCCAAGCGGTTCAGGGCGCCGTTCCCCGATGTCTTCGCCACGGCGATGGTGGACAAGATGGGTTTGACCCTCGCGATGATATTACTGCTGTTTCCCCTCATCATATTCGCCTACGGGAAGTTCGAGATGGACCCGATCCTGAAATATTTCCTGTGGGCGTTCTTCCTCTTCTGGGTGATGGTCGCCGTCCTATCCTACGCCGTATTCCATGGTATGACCCGGGAAAAGGCGGAGAAGATGGGGAGCTGGATACATCAGGCCACTGCAGTTATCCACAGGGAGAAGCTCTGGTCGAGGGATGCACTCGTCAAGAAGGTCGCCCAGGGGCTGACCGGCTTCAAGGACTCGTTCAAGATGCTGGCCAGGAGTCCACTGACACTGGTCGTAGATGTGTTCCTTGGGATGCTGACCTACCTCTTCAGGTTCTTCGCGGCCTACATGTTCTTCATTGCGATCGGGTACCCCCAGGAGATATATATCGTGGCGACGGCCGTGCACATCAGTTTCATAATAGGTCTGATCAGCCAGCTCCCCGGAATGGTGGGAGTGGGGGAATCGACCATGTGGATCCTGTATCAGGCGATGGGGGTGAGGCCCACGGCTGCGCTGACGGTCTCCATCTTGACCCAGCTAAACAGCTACCTGTTCGAGTTGGGATTTGGATATCTGGCAATGGTGGCCCTGAATATCTACTATGACGTCGATAAGATGATATCCAGGAGAAAGGTCAACCGGTGAGCTCTTCACTGGTCCTGTTGACCACCTTCTTCATCATCACATACCACGAATCTATCCTCTCTTT
Source organism: Thermoplasmatota archaeon (assembly GCA_030595585.1). Taxonomy (GTDB): domain Archaea; phylum Thermoplasmatota; class Penumbrarchaeia; order Penumbrarchaeales; family Penumbrarchaeaceae; genus JAGLEG01. The sequence continues at coordinate 1,578 of JAUVCY010000283.1, read as the reverse complement.
CAGCATCTGCTGGATCATTTCGGGGTCCTTCGCCTTGTATACGTGGTAAATGCCGCCCCCCTTCTGCTTCCTGGTCTCCTTGATCACCATCCCCATCTCGACGAGAGGAGTGACCATCCTGTAGGCGGTGGAGCGGTCCTTACCGATCAGGTCGGCCAGGTCCTGGGCGGTGGTGGGGCCGTTTTCGAGAAGTACGCGGTAGACGCGGAGCTCGTGCTCCGTGAGCTCGAAGAAGCACTGCAGCGCCTGTTCGCAGTGGGCGGAGGGCATTTTCGGGAAGGCCTTGATGTTCATTGGTGTCACCTCTGTCCCTGCAATGTAAGGGGTAATAATGATATCATCGACCAGCGTGCGACTGTTCGTTGATACTGCACAGAGAGTATATCACAGGATGGTTATAAAGATGAGTACTGAAAACGCGAAGATGGTGGAGTTGAACGCTAGTGGGTATCACGATTTCCTCAAGAACAACAGGGTTGTGTTGGTGGATTACTGGGCGGGCTGGTGTATGCCCTGCGTGATGCAGGGCAACCTTCTGGAGAGGAGCATGGATAAGCTGCCCAAAGGTGGTGTGATCGCCAAGCTGAACGTTGACGAGAGCCCGGAGATCGCCAATGAGCTTGGCATCCAGTCGATACCCCAGCTTACGCTCTTTGTGGACGGCAAGTCCGTGAAGGGGTGGACCGGGGTCACCCCGGCAGAGGTGTTGTTCTCCGAGATGAAGGCACACCTCTAGATTGGGAGCACCTTGCAGTTCACCAGATAGGGTGAGTGGACGTCCGTCCTCTCCCCTTTTTTGATTCCGATCATGGGCAGGAGCCTCGCAGACAGGGGCTTGTTCAATCTTATCGACAGGGACGCCACGTCGCGTATGGTGTTCTCAAGGGCCTGCTTCTTTGTATCGCCAGGTATCGGGACCGTGTCGAGGCCGGTCCCGCATACGGATGAGTAGGAGAGGAGGTCGGAAATGGTCAGGTGGTCGTTGTCCGCCGATACCGCAAGTCCCAGGTCCTCCATTACAGGGAGCATCAGGCCGGAGTATCCACATATCTTGATCTCCAGCGATCTCAGGACCCCCGTGATCATCTCGCATACGGAGAGCGTACCGGGCGAGGCGAAGTGGCCGTCCAACAGGTTCGAGATCGCCAATGCAACGCTTCCCTCTTTTTCCAATGACGGGGCCGTGGATACGTCGATCCCTCCGAAAATTATATTCTCCAACTGTGATAGTTCAGATGCACTGTTCTCAATGGTCTTGAGGCTCTGCTCGTAGAGTTCCTTGAACCTCATTCCAGCCCCTTTCAGGGTGTCCCCCACCTTGAACGCATCGTACAGGACGTCCCCACTCTCCATGCCGATCGTGAACGTTGGGACCTCCTGTGTGTGGTACGATGCGGGGAAGAACGGGATGTCCGCCGGGCAGTTGGCAATTGTTGTGAAGTTGAAGTTCTTCAGGCCGATGTTGTCCAGTTCGGAGATCCTCAAACAGGCATCTGCAGCAGATCTGATGTTATCATTTTGGATGCCTGCACTGTAGTCCCCTGCCCATGCCGAGGCACAGGTAATGTCGGTCCTCTC
>JAUVCY010000199.1 GCA_030595585.1 Thermoplasmatota archaeon | reverse complement strand
ATGATACGAAGAGGCGTCGATCCCAACGATTCCAAAAAGGGGCCCGTGAACGCCATCACTCCGGTTCTGAAGGTCCCCTCACACCACGGACCGGACCTCAAGACGGTGATAGAGGGTGTCGAGATTGATACCCTGGCAGTCGCCGTCCCAACCACTCTTATGCACGTCCACACCATTATCGTCAAGCTGAAGAGGGATTCCACGACCGAGGAGGTACTGGAACTCTGGAGGAACACCCCCAGGGTGAACTTCGTCAGAGGGTCCGAGGGAGTGGTCTCGTCAGCCCAGATCATGGAGATGGGCAGGGACATGATCCGGCCCAGATCCGACCTGAACGAGATACAGGTATGGGAGGATGGGGTCCACGTGGTCGGAGATCATTTGTACTACTATCAGGCCATCCATCAGGAATCTGATGTGGTCCCCGAAAATATCGACTGCATAAGGGCCATGTTCAAATTGATCGACGACAATATGGGATCGATAGAGAAGACGAACAGGGCGCTCGGCATCAACTGAGTGACGTGGGGGAGGCCAGAAACACTCACCCCTTTTTCGCTACGATTATATATCATCTCTCCCATGTAACGGAACAACGGGAGACCTGACATTCAGGAACAGCATATAGAAAAAAGAGGATGATCTCAGATGGCACAGTATCCGGGTAATGCAAACAGGGGCGGGCTTACGACCAAGAGGCCGGTGGTCAGAAAACCCTCGAAAGGAAGGGCGACCGCAGGCAAGAGCGGCGGCGTGAAACTGGACGACCTGCTAGGGGGCGGATTTCCCTTCAGGTCCAACATAGCGGTGCAGGGGCCTGCATTCATCGGAAAGGATACTCTGCTGGCCCAGTTCGTGGCGGAGGGGGTCAAATTCGGGGCCCCTGCGATAGTGGTCCTCACCAATAATACTACCACGCAGATGAGAAAGAAGATCGTGGAGATGGATTACAGGCTGGAAGAACACGAGAGGGCGGGCCTTGTCACCTACATCGACTGCTATTCCAAGACCGTGAACCTCATGGGAAAGAACCCCTACGCCTCCTATCTCAACGGAGTCCAGGACCTCGAGGCGATCGCCGATATCATCGAGAGGTTCCAGGCGGGATACAAAGGAAAATATTTTTACCACAGGGTGGTCTTTGATTCACTCTCATCGGTCATCCGGGCACATGGGATCAACCCCACGCTCAACTTCGTTCAGGGACTCGCCTCCCGGACCAAAGCATACAACGGGATAACCCTGTACGACCTCGTTTCAGGGGTCCATGACCCCTCCCAACTGAGCGCGGTAGAAAGTTCCATGGACGGAACCTTGACCATGAAAGAGGAAGGGGGAAAGTACCTCCTCTCGGTGAGGGGGCTGTCGGGGGTCAAGACGAAGGATTACCTGGAATACAGGTTCGACGAGAAGGGATTGGACATTGTGGGGATCTTCTCCTACAACTACATCCAGTGATCGTTGCAATATCGAGGTCGCTTCAGCCATCACTCCTCATTTGATATCTCGTCGTATCTCAATTCGTCAACGCCGCCTTTCTTGAAGATCGCGAACAGGATCACCATGATCCCAAGTATCACAAGGCCGATGAGGACGATGGCTATCATTGGTATCGGGTCATCCTCCTCTTCAAGGGCGATGTAGGTGAACTCTCGGTTGGGATAGATCGAATCGTTCGGGCCCCCCTCTGTCATCGATAGACGGTAGGATATGATCTGGCCGTCCTCCCAGTTCAGATCCTCCAGTGCAAGCTTGTAGTTGCCATAGCTCGCCTCGTCCATTAGATAGGAGTTACCATCGGAGAACACGACCCATATTGTCTGACCGGAACCGCCCGTAACTCCAAGTTCGAAACGGCCCTCGTGATCCATTAGGTCCACAAGTGAGATATTCAACACCGTTATGGCCTGAACTCCCTCTACCCTCACCTTGAGGGTCCCGACATCCGACACTCCGCCCTGATCGTCGTGTATGGTCAGCTTGACCTGAAATTCCGCCTCCTTGTGCCCGGCGGGAAGGGTCACGTTTATCAGAAGGCCGTCCACCGTGCAGTATTCACTGTCGGTTACGGCCACCAGATCGGACATTGGAGTATCGATATCCTCCAGAACAAAGGGGTCCTTGCCCAGATCGAACTCCACCGATCCCCCCCATTCCATATCAACAGCCCAATCATCCCCTGCGATGAACAGCGGAGGGTCATTTACGGGTGTGACCGTGATCGGAAACCGCCTCTCCTGCCTCGCCCCTGGATAGTCCACGAGGGAGACGTTCACATACCCCTTCCCGAACCCGTTGGGGACGGGTTGGACCCTGAGGGTGTCATCCCCGATCACCGTTGAGGTCTGGATAAGTCCAGAGAATAGCTCGACCTCCCAATGGACCCGATCCCCGTCAGGATCGTGGGGAAACAGGGATAATAGATCTATCATGGCTACCCCGTCCTCCCCTATTACCGTGACCTCCGGCTGTTGAAATGTGGGGGCATCGTTCACCGGCTCGACCTTCACCAACACGGAATAGGTAGTATTATCCGTCCCATCGCTCAGGGTCAATATGATCAGAACCTCTCCGGACCAATCCTTTATCGGAACGATCCTGAGCTCATCTCCCTTCAGGTCAATGCTTATGTTTCCAGGGTTTGGATTATAAAATCCCCACTCAAGTGGGTCTTCCTCAATATCGGACCCCCATCCCGACAGGTTCAAGACAGCCTGTCCATCCTCCTCAAGTGATACTGACGCGGTCCCGGATATCTCCGGCGGATCGTTCACTGGGATGACCTCTACGGTTTTATTTATCTCGAAGTACAGGCCTGATGGATCGGAAACCCTGAACTTGATATAGGTCGTCCCGTACCAGTCGTACTCCAGCGTTTGGATGGTCATGATCAGGTGGCCTCCAACGATGTTCAGATACGGGCTCTTGACCACCTCTATCTCCAGGGAGGAGGGATAATCATCCGAATCCTCCACCACCGGAACCAGGTCCAGGTTGACGGCATGGTCTTCAAGGAACATGTAGGGTTCGTCATCCCCCAGATAAATCGGAGGATCATTGACCTCCGTCAGGGTGACCTGAAAGAACGTCGTATCGGTCTCCCCCTGCCAGTCCTCCACCATGACCTGGAACATCCTTGAGCCCGTCCTGTTCTCCATCGACCTCAGCTCCATCTCATATCCGTTGATCGTGATCACGACGTTAGTGGTCATCTCCTGTGTCCAGTTGGTCCCGTTCCACATGGTGAACGATAGATGGTCCCATGGGTCCGGATCGTGGAAGATCGTGGAGAGGTCTATAATGTGAGTGCCGAAGTCCTCAGCTAGCACTATCTGCCTACCTGATGTGTTGTATAATGGCGGCTCGTTCATCATCCACGCGTCGAGGGAGAGCTTGTCGGTTCCGTTCCTGTAGCGGAGGCCGGTCTGGTCCCCACCCGGCAGGTCGGTAAGCCGGGCCCAACCGAGCATGTGAAGGGACATTCCCTGATCCCTTGTAAGCCTCCATGTAATATTCTCGATGAGGTCCACCTGTCCCTGTTCACCACCGAAAGAGGGATCGGAGGGCCATCCGATCTCGGAGAAACCGATCCTTATATCATCTATGTGGTCAAAGGCCTTCAGGTAGTAATCATCCTGCAGGTCGGCTGGCTCCGATATGGATGGGAGGGCGCTGGGATATGTGGTGAACATGAGGAGGTCCATCATCGAAGAGTTGAAAAGATCTAGTACCGACAGGTCGGCCTCCCTACCCTCCGACACCATCTCCCTGGAGAAAGTGCAGAAAACCTCTGTTTCGGGGGAGATCCCCTTAAGCTCCGAATATATCTCCTCGTAAAGGGAGACGTACAGGTGAAAACCGTTGTCCGGATCGGCCGTGCCGTACTCCTCGAACCACCGGTTCACCTCGTATCCAATGGAGAGATATCGCGGCCTTTCCGTGTTCAGAACGTCCAGCGCCGCACTCTTGTAGGCGTTCCTCCAGGCGGTATTGTTGAGGGAGGGAGAGGAGATGTTGGCGGGTGAGTCCAACACCAGCTGTTCGCCCTCCTCCCTGTAGAAGTTCAAATGTATCAGCGGGAACATCCCGTTACCCCTCACCAGATCCTCTACGAACGTGTCCCCCCACGGGCCCGCGAGGTCATCCGAGAGGTTGTAGAATGGAGATGGCTTTCCCCATATGGGTACGAACTGGGAGTATGAGGAAACATTGAGGTAGGCGGAAGCCGGACGCTCGCCATCCGCCGTTACGGGAAGGATACCCCGATAGAAACCTATTGGCGGAAGTTCAGGGTCATCTATTGGAACAGATCTGGCCTCTTGGTCTATCGCCAAACCCGTCGGTGATATCATCGCAGCCGAGGCTGCCAACAACATGCAGAAGAATATCGCCGTGCTCCTCTTCATCGGTACCAGCCCTTCT
>JAUVCY010000159.1 GCA_030595585.1 Thermoplasmatota archaeon | reverse complement strand
CACCTCGCTCAAGTTCGAGGAGCATGGGCGTGTCAAGGAGTACGTTGAGAGCCAGGTCGATTACGCACAGGTCGACGGAAGTAAAAAGGACTTCGGGCTTCCCATGCCGAACCCTCTTCTGCTCGCACCGTTGGGATTCCTTCTGCTCGTTCCAGCCGTGAGGACGAAACTTTCAAGGCGAAGACCATAGGCCCGGTTTCGGGAAATCTTATTAATGCTTGCGCATCTAGGGCTGTTCATGGAGTCCAGATTGGAGATCGACGGATGGAGGACCAATCTCAGGTTCTCATCGTGTCACATGCTCCTGGAACACAGCAAATGCTCGAGGATCCACGGCCACTCGTACGCGATACATCTGAAGGTCATCGGTGAAATAGACGAGAACAGCCTTCTGGTGGACTTCGGCCATATCAAGGAAAAATTGAGGGATTTCGCCAGGGAGCTGGACCACAAGGTCATGATACCCACCATGTCAAGATCGATCCAGATAAAGGATGACACGGGCAGTCCCAATATCGAGGTGGAGATGTCGGGAAAGATCTACTCCTTCCCCAGAATGGACGTGGCCTTTATACCAACCAAGGCTTCCACAGTGGAGGAGACCTCGGCATATCTGCTAAAGAGGCTCGTGGATGAGGTTGACCTGCCAAAGGGCATCAGTGAGATATCTCTGGGCGTGGACGAGGGGCCCGGACAGGGCGCCTGGGCATCGTGGAAAAAGGGAACAGGAGGGTGAGCTGAAATGAGATGTGTCGTCCTTCTCTCCGGGGGCATCGACTCCTCCACGACCCTGGCCATTGCCAGGGATATGGGCTATGATCTACACGCACTGACCATCATCTACGGCCAGAGGCACGAGAGGGAGATCGGATCCGCCAGGAAGGTTGCGGCATCCATGGGCGTCAAGGAGCACAGGGTGATCAAGCTGGCGGACGACCTATTCCTCCGATGCGCCCTCACGGGAGAGGGAAACATACCAACTAACAGGACCCTGGAAGAGGGTGAGATCCCTTCCACATACGTGCCGGCCAGGAACCTGATATTCCTCTCGCTGGCCGTCGGCCTTGCCGAGGTGATCGATGCGGATGCGGTCATCATAGGTGCAACCGCCGTGGATTATTCAGGTTATCCGGACTGCAGGCCGGAGTTCCTATCATCCTTCCAGGAGACGTCCAGACTGGCTACCAGGAGAGGAGTGGAAGGGAAACCCATCAAGGTCCTCTACCCGCTGGTCAACATGTCCAAGGATGAGATAATCCGGAAGGGGATCGAACTGGGGATCGACTACTCCCTCACCTGGTCATGCTACAACGGCGGGGAGAGGGCCTGCGGAACATGTGACTCCTGCAGGTTCAGGTTGAGGGGTTTCTCGAAGGCCGGGTTGAAAGACCCGATCCAGTATGAATGAGGTGATAAGATTGCTCAAGGTCCTGGAGGTGTTCGGCTCCATACAGGGTGAAGGGGTCCATACGGGGCTTCCCACGACGTTCGTGCGGTTATCCGGTTGCAATCTGAGATGTACCTGGTGTGATACGGCCTACAGCCAGAACGGCCTGGCCGGTGATGATACCACGGTGGAGGAGGTGATGGACCAGATAAGGGGCCTGGATAGGCCCTATCTCTGCGTCACTGGGGGTGAGCCCCTTCTGCATCACGATGTGATCGCCCTCTGCTCCGCGGCCATTGGTGAGGGATACAATGTTGATATCGAGACGAACGGGTCGATAGGGGTGGGGGAGCTGATCAAATGCTGCCCTGACGTTTTTCTCTCGATGGACGTCAAGACCCCCTCAAGCGGGCAGGAGAGCTCATTCCACGAGGAGAACCTCCGCTTTTTAAGGGTCAAGGATCAGCTCAAGTTCATCGTTTCCGACCCCACTGATATCGATTTTGCCCTCAATTTCATCAGGGAACACCGCCCTCCTTGTGAGCTGATAATCACACCTTGCAGCAATGATAACGCCGAGGCTCTGGCGGACCATCTCTCAAATGAGCTGCGGAAAGGGGAGTACAGGATGTTCCTGAACAGGATCAGGCTGATGCTGCAGACCCACCGTATGATCTGGGGTCCTGGAAGAAAAATGGTATAGATCCCAACATTGACGGATCGAATAAGATCTCAGTGGAGTCAATGTTGGGAGAAGCCTAACTTTGACACTCATCTTTATTCATATGTCAAAGTTAGGCTAGAGAAGCGGGGTCAGTCCGAGTATCTCATCCACGGTCAGGTCCTCCTCCTTCACCCCATCTCCTATGATGGCGCTGTTGCCCTTTGGATCCTCAATGACGATCGTCAGTGCGAACCTCCCCACCACAGCGCGGGATATCCTGTCCAGAAGATCTCTCGCCTTCTCCAGGCGCTCATCATCTCCCGTGTTCTCAAGGTCCCTCTCCACCTGCCTTATGATGGCTTCGACCCTTTTTATCAGGCCCTCGATGTTGGTCACATATCCGGAGGATGCACTTCCTGGATCTATGGTCACACCTATCTCGTCGATCCTGACAAACGATGTCCCTGACCTTATGACCCTCAGGCTCAGGCCGGCCTGACCAGATAATCGATACGTATACCTTTTTGGGGTCTTTTCCTCAAGGGCCATGACGTCGCTGTGCCTGTAACCACAGTCCGAACAGATATCAGTGGTCAGCAGCACCTCCCCGAAATATGGGACGACCTGCGTCTCCTGTTTTAATTGAAAGTCCTTGCCCTCGCACATCGGGCATATGAAGGCCATACCTTCCATGGCTGAACGACCCTATCTCCTGCTCCGCTCCAGCCTTCGGATCTTCTTCTTTTCTATGTTCATCCCCTTGGGGGCGATGACCAGAAGGTTCTGACCGATCCCTGCAATATCTCCGTTGATATCCTCGACCACCCTCTTTAGCTCGGTGATCGCCCTCTTGAGTTCCAGGTCATCATTTGCTATTGGCGTGAAATCAAGTATCAGTATGTTTCCCTCGTAAACTATGTTCGATAGCTCCGGTATCTGCCTGTACCCTTCGATGTCTGCAAACTTGATGGTGGGACCTCCACCTTCTTTTCCACCGGAGGGCTCTCTGATCTTCAGAGCCCCCAGATCGATGTAGTTCCTCCCTATCTGTACATCATCCACCGGGTACTCCTCTTCCTTATCTGCCTTCCTTCTAAGCCAACCCATTTACGGTCCCTCCTTTAACGGGATTCCCCTGATATATTGAAATCTTGATTTGGTTCTATAATTATATACTTTGTCCCCCCGTAGGTGAAATATCTCATTTAATCGGGTGTTTCCCCGGTATTGGGGACGGCCATCAAAACGGCGCTAATGGCCAGCATTTGGCCAGTTCACGGTCGATCTGACGTCCATATGATCGATCGATATCAGCCATCCTGGGGGTTTTCGGTCGAACCGTTCTCCTGCTGGACCTGATCCACCATATCCGGGGGTCCCTGCTCTGGAGTGGGTTCAGTGTCTACCGGAGGGTCTACCGGATCTCCCCCCTCCTGCCCCGGCAAGTATGCCATTTTGATCGACTGCTCCATGAGGGGCGTGGTAACCTCATCCCTGCTCACTTCCGCCTTTTTTGCCAGATCCTCCATGACCTGATCGAAATCAACCACCTCCTCCTGCTCCTGTACGAGGTCCGTGTAGGCGTCATCGGTCAGGGTGGACTGCTCCTTCAGGAAGCTGTCCATATCCTCCTTCGATCTCTGGATCTCCTCCAGCTTGATCTTTCTCTCCTCCTCCCTGTCCTTCTCGATCTGTCTTCTCACGACAAGGAAACCTATCAACCCTATCAGGCCGATAAGCAGAATCGCCCCGACGACGATCAAACCAACAAGGATCGGGGAGGATTCTCCCTCGTGATTTGCCACCTTGATGGTCAACATCTCCTCATCTGAATACATGTACCCGTCCCAGGCCCTTACGCTTATCTCCAGGTCGCCGTCGTCATATTTCCCGGTATCTATGGAGTAGCTGAAGGATTCACCCTCGGGCGTCACCTGCATCCACTCCCCATCATCCACCATGACCTCCAGCCAGAGGACCTCTGACGGGGTCACGTTCACGGTGCCGATAACGCTGATTATATCCGTCACCTTGCTCAGGTCGATCGGGCCGGTTATCAGGAGGTTCCAGCTTCTGAGGGAGCGTTCCACTGTCAATGTGAAGTTCTGCTGTATCAGGTAATGGAAGGATGTGAGGTTGATGGTGACGTCGAACTGTCCCACCTGGTCGAAATTGGGGGTCCATATCAGCTTCTGGGAGAAGGAATTGTAGATCATTCCATCCGGGGCGGTGTAGAGCTCCAGGTCATATTCGCCGTTTGGATCCTTCACCTCGATCGAATACTCCCAGGGGTTCATATCCTTGAGACCCGTGAAAGGCTGGGAGGTAAATGAGGGCGGGCTCAACCTGAGCGAGACGTTCACGTGGAAATCATATCTGATGGAAGCCCCATCGAGGTCCTCTACCTTGACGCTGAACAGCTGCGGTTCATCGAACAGGATACCCGGGGTCCACGTTATGGTCCCGTCGTCGTGATCGATCAGGGCCCCGGTCGGGAAGGACCCGGGCACGAGCTTGTAAGTGAGACGGTCACCAGGGTCCACGTCCATGGCGATCAGCTGGAAGGAGAAGGTCTCTCCGAAATATATGTCATTGTACAGCGGAGGGATCTTGGCCCACTCTGGTCTATCGTTCTCGTTTATCACCTCCAGGGGGTAGTTGATCCTCCTTTCATCCATACCATCGCTGAGGATTATCGTGTAGGTGTTCATGCCGACGTAATCGTTCGTGGCTATCCATTTGATCGTTCCGCTGGTATCTATGGTCATATTCGCCGGGCCCTCGATGTCGTACGTTATTGGATCTCCCTCGGAATCGTATCCGTAATCCCTGAAATTCCACGATTTCCCCTGCACGACCACGGCGATCGGGAATGCCCCTGTCCTGATCCCGGGGGCATCATTAACAGGCTGAATATGGACTGTGATCTCATTCGTTTCGATCCTGGCTCCGATCTCATCGATCCCGGAAATGGTGAACTTCACCTCTCCCGTCCAGTTATCGTTATCCCTCCCATTCAGCGAATCAACAGCTATGGACCTGTTGTCGACAAGAAGGACCGATACGATCGACCCATTGCTGTCCTTTCGGTTAATAAAGAATTTTAGCTCCTCGTCCGGGGTAAAATCATCGGCGAAAACATCCCAGAGGTCCAGCAGATCATGGT
>JAUVCY010000315.1 GCA_030595585.1 Thermoplasmatota archaeon | reverse complement strand
AAAGAAGTTCAAGATCAAGAACAAGAAGGCGACAATGATCTTCAGAGCAGTGTTCACTGCTGGAATGATAGTTGCAGGCCTCTTCTTTTCCGTAGGGCTTTTGAATTTTACCGGGGTCAATTACTTTTTCAACCTCGATATCTCCCCCATAGTCTTTTACGTATTTCCAGGTCTGTTGATCGTGGGCATTTTCATATATCGGCCCTTCTGTCGTTTTCTATGTCCATATGGCGTTCTCCTGTCGCTGGCCTCCACAAAAGGCATCTTCAAGCTCAGGCGAAATGATAAATGCATAGAATGTAAGAAATGTGAAAAGGCATGCCCGACCAATGAGGCTGGAAGGGATGATCTGAAACAGGAGTGTTACATGTGCAACAGGTGCAGGGACGTCTGCCCCGTTGATGCCATCGATCATTGTAGAAAGGGGTAATGTATCTATATCACGGACGAAGAGGGAGTGGTTGAAAGGACCATGATGGTCGGTCCTGTGCCTGAAGGATGAGAAAATGAAAAAGGAATACGGATTCACTGCAAAGATCTACGACCCCATGCTGTATCTGGCCCTTAACCCCATCAGAAAAGCCGTGTTGAAGGAGCTGATCGATCACAGGGAGAGCAGCATACTGGACCTCTGCTGCGGTACCGGAAATCAGCTCAAGATGCTCTCCCGGAACGGCTTCAAGAGCCTTCACTGCCTGGACCTCTCCGAATCGATGCTCGAGGTGGCCAGGAGAGGAGATCATTCCATAAATGTCCACAGGGAGGATGCGGCGAGGACCGGTTTCAGGGATGGTGAGTTCGAAGTCGTGATCCTAAGCTTTGCTCTGCACGAGAAGGACCGTAAGACCCAGCTGGAGATCATCCGGGAGGCCCACCGCATACTGGGAAATGACGGAACGCTGCTTGTCGTGGATTTTATCTTCGATGAGAGAACCCGAAAGACCGGAAGGATGGGCGCAACCCTCATTGAGAGGATGGCCGGAGGGGAGCATTATCGGAATTTTAAAAGGTACAAACAAAGTGGTGGTTTGTCCTCGTTCATAGATGAGAGGAGGTTCAAGCTGGTGAAGAGCCTCCGTAAGGCATCCACCGTTGTAACCATCTCGACCTATCGCCGGAGCCCTTGACCACATGAACCATTCTGCCGAAATATAGTGCAGATGGAAGGGCCCCAGGAAGGTGATCAGGTGGGCCTGACACAATTTTTGAACCGGAAGTCCATTATAACCAGTCGGATATGAATGTTCATGGTCGTAATCAGCGTATCACTATCGGGAAGTGAGCTGAAACAGTTCGATTCCATAACGGAGAAACTGGGATACTCGAGCAGGTCGGACGCCGTCAGGGAGGCATTTCAGAACTTCATCTCACAGAACAGCTGGTCTCTCAGGGGGGAGGGGTCCAGAAACCTCCTGGTCTCCCTGATGTACGATGACGACAAGGCCCACAGGATCCTGGACATCGTTCACGATCACACGGAGATCATCTACTCTTCCTCCCACACCCATGTCGAACACAGATGCATAGATCAACTGGTTCTGAAAGGGGACTTTGAGGAGCTGAACAACTTCATGAACACCATATCTGGCGTAAAGGACGTGAGGAAACAGCAGTACCTCATATGATCAATGTGCGTGGATGAGGGAGAACAGCCATAGAAGCACGAGTCCTCCTGTCAATGCAGCCACTGCAAGCCACCTCCCCTTTTTATCCCGAACGGATTCGGGGAGTAGGTCCAACAGCCCGATCTCGAGGAAGGTCCCCGCGCTGAATGCAAGCCCGAATGCGATCACGTTCCCGTTGATGTTCATCAGCAGAAGCAGGGAGAGGATAGCACCAAGGGGCGTCATTCCCAGCAGTATAAGGATCCTCTTCTTCACAGAGGAGGGGGAGTACCCGCCCATCTTCAGAAGTGATGCTATCGAGAAGGTGCATGGGGCCTTGTGAAGGATGGTTGCCAGGATCACGATCAGCCCGATGGCCTGCGTATCGGGGTTCATGAAGAGCGTAGTTATGACTATGCCCTCAACGAAGTTATGAAGGGATACCCCGAAGAATGCGGCCTGGCTGGACTGATTCAGGTGGTGGTCGCAGGCCTGGTCCGTCTTGCACACGTCCCCATCTGTTATGATCTCGTGATCCCCGGAGTGATGGTCGTGAAGGTGCAGTTTAACGCCCTCATGTCCGTGCTTGTGCCCCGGTCCGCCCTTTCTCTTGAAGATCCGGTCTATGATCTTGATGAAAAAGTGCTCTATGGAATAGAGCGTCGCAAAGCCCAGTACCACACCACCAAGAGCCCACCATCCCATCATTTCAAGGGCCTCGGGCAGCGCATGGAACAATGCTGTGGAGATGAACACACCTGCAGAGAATGCCAGAAGATATCTCATCTTCCTGTCGTCAAAGAAGGAAAAGAGGGGCATGATGCCTCCCAGATAGCCCACACCGAAGACACCACCGACCACTACCGCCAGAAGCCAGAGGCTCCCCGATGTGATCATTATCCCACCGTGGTCGTGATCGTGGTCATCCGGATGGACCTCCTGCTGATGTGAATGGACGTTTCCCGAGGCGTCCACGATCTCCACGTTCAGAAGCAGATCGCCCTGAGGAAGGATCCCGAACTCCCACAGGATGTCCAGCCGCCCTTCTGTCTCCTCTACATTGTCAGCTTCCCGCTCCACCATCTCATCCTCGCCGGAGAGCGTTGCCAAAGCGGATACAAAGCTTTC
>JAUVCY010000070.1 GCA_030595585.1 Thermoplasmatota archaeon | reverse complement strand
TGCTCTTCACAAGTTTCGGCTGGGTATGGACAATGAGCCTCACATCATCCACATCCTCACCCTCAAGGGCCTTAACATCCACCTTCCTCTTCTTGGTGTAGACGGGCGTCTTCCTCTCCAGCTCCTTATCCAACTTCTCCGCCCATATCTCATTGATGGTCTTCAAGCCGAGGTGGGTCTGCTCGTAGACCCGTATTCCCATCACCTTCATGGGGGGTACCTCCACGACCGTGACAGGTATCTGAACCTCCTGTCCCGACGTGGTGGATGTCGGCCTGTAATCAACCAGGAAAGCATGGGTCATTCCAGCTTTATAACCAGCGAAGCCCTGAACCTTGGGTTCTGATCCGCCCTCTGGCCAAGATTTGATCGTTGGGGTTTCGCTTTTAGCCCTCTTTCTGGGGCTGTGTGCCATTGACCCTTTTCTTGGCGCGTGTTTGTCTGCCATCTCATTCCTCCGGGATCGTTTCCTTCTCTATAGTCCAAAATGCTCTTAGTACACATACCGTCAGGGCACTTTGGGCGCCTATCAACCAGCCCGACCGTTGCGGTTTTCCGACCGGAGAAGAAACCCAGGAGGGTCCAGATAGGTCGGGATCAGGGTCCAGTGGTTGCCCTTACCGCATGGCCAGGGGGCCTCATGATTAGACGTGCAGCCGGCCATTAAAGATGTCGTATATAAGTTTTTGGGAGTTTTCAAGTAAGCTCTCCCGATGATCAACACAAAAGGACGTGATCTCATCACGGATCCATTTGGGAAACGCGCCGCTTTGAGAGGATCATTGTAAAAAAATAAATGTGGAAGGGGGATTTCAACCCCCCTTTCGGGATATTATGAACAGGTAGGTCCATCCCTATGGACCATCAGCTCTTCTGTGCTGCAGCTGCGTTCAGGTCTTTGAGGAGGGGTTCAAGTTCCATTCCATGGCCCATGGCACCCTGCTCAACGGTCTCGAAGTTGGCGAGGGCGCATCCGATACATCCAAGGCCGTGCTTCTGGAATACCTGGACCGTCTGAGGATACTTCTTGATCACATCCATGAGTCCCATTTCTTTCTTCACTAGGTCTGCCATGATTTCACCTTGACCCCCAAAAAAGGAACCACTATAAAACCTTCACCCTGAAAAATGAGGTTTGGTACGATGAACGTGATGAAAGGTTTTTTTACCATCGGGCCATCTTCTTGAGCGGTGACATCTTGCCTGTGATAAATATGAACCCGGGGGACCTCGCATCCCTTGTGGGAGAAGATTTCGACCTTGAGAGGTTCCTGGAGGAGATACCGATGATCGGGGCCACCGTGGAAAAGGTCCAGGGGAACGAGATATCCGTTGAGTTCTTCCCCGACAGACCTGACCTCTTCTCCGTTGAGGGCGTGGCAAGGGCCTACAGGGAGCTCTCCGGGATGAGGGAACCGGATATGGATGGGCATACCATCTCGGGTGACAGCGGGATAGTGCTCACCGTGGACCCCGCCCTCGCAGATATCAGGCCGGTCATAGGCGGGGCCTTGATCAGGGGCGTCACCCTGGATGAAAGGGCGATGATCTCGATAATGAACCTGCAGGAGAAGCTGCACATCACCCTGGGGAGAAAACGAAGAAAGGTCGCGATAGGCATACACGACGCCTCCCCACTGGTCCCCCCCTTCCGCTATTTCGCTTCGCCCCCCGGGGATACGAAGTTCATACCCCTTCAGAAACCGGGTGAGGAGTGGGACCTGGCGCGGATACTCAAGGAACATGAGAAGGGCATCGCCTATGCGGATATCCTGAAGGGATATGACAGATATCCGGTAATAATCGATTCAAAGGAACAGGTCCTATCGTTTCCCCCGATAATAAACGGTGAGCTGACCAAGATAACGCAGGAGACCAGGGATATCTTCGTGGACTGCACCGGGTGGGACAGGTCCGCGGTCTCACTGGCGGTGAACATCGTCTGCTCCCAGCTCGTTTCCAGAGGGGGGAAAGTGGAAAGCATCCGGGTCGAATATCCCGGGAAAGGCTATCTCCCGAAAAAGGGCCTCAAGACCGGAAATTGGCCCGACTATACATGGAGAAAATGGCCGGTGGACAGGGAATGGGCCAACACCTGGTTGGGCCTTGACCTGGATAACGCCGATATCTCCAGGGCCCTTACCAGGATGGGATTTCACCCGTTTGTCGAAGGTGATCTGCTGTTTGTGAACGTTCCCCCCTGGCGCGGCGATATCCTTCACCAGGCGGATATCGCGGAGGATATATCGATAGGATACGGATTCGATAACTTCCCGGGAACCTCCTCCAGAGCGAACAACGTCGCCTCCGAACGACAGATTAGCAAGCTATCCAGACTTATCAGGGAGACCCTGGTGGGACAGGGATTCCAGGAGGTGAGGACCATCTCCCTCTCCAACGAGGAACAGCAGTTCGACCTGATGGGACGACAGGAGGTCGAACACGCCAGGATCATGAACCCTATCACCACCGAACACACCATGGTGAGAATATCTTCCATTCCGTCGCTCATGGCTCTCCTGAGGGCGAACAAGCACCGCGACCTTCCCCAGAGGATATTCGAGATCGCGGATGTGATGTCCATCGATCGATCGGGCAAGGTGCTGGGGTGCGTTTCGGAGGATAACAGGGCGTCCTTCACGGGCGTCAAGGGGCTGTTGCTCAAGATGCTGGATGATCTGGACCTGCCGTTCGTACTCGGTGAGGCTCCGCTGGGATGTTACATCAAGGGGAGGGGAGGGGCGGTCTTCACCGAGCTTGAAAGGAAGGGGGACGGCCCCTTTCCCGAGCTGAAAGGGGACCTCGTCCCCATAGGCCACTTCGGGGAGATCCACCCCCGCATTATATCCGAGATGGAGCTGGGTGCGCCTATATCCGCCTTCGAACTGGACCTTGACGTGGTCGTGACGATGTTGAACGATAGGTTGTAGCCTTTCAGAGATACTTCTCCACCATGCGGGCCACATTGACAGGCTCGTGATATCGCAAAGCGTACTCCCTGGACAGCCTTCCGATATTCGATAGTTCTCCAGGGTCCCCGCAGATGTCAAGCAGCTTATCCGAGAGCTCATCCGGCTGGATCGCAATAATGGGGATATCCTCGGGGTATCTCCGTTCATCGATCCTGCAGATCGTGGGGATCCCCCTTATCATGGCCTCAATGGAGACCACCCCGTGAATGTCATAATCGCCGGAGAGCCAGTCTATGCATACGTGGGCGTTCTGAAGCCTCCTCATCGCCTCGTCCAGATGGACCGACTCGATCAGGTCGAGCTCGATGTTCGCCCCCCTGGCCCTTGCATCCTCGACGCCTTTGATCACATTGGATGTCCCCTTGACCGACCGCCTTGTGGGCATGTGGGCCAACCTGAGCGGGGCTCCGCCCTTGAGGTCCCTCAGCCTGGTTTCCCAATCCACGACCTCGACACCCTCCATTGAGACCGGATTGGGGATGTGTATCAGCTCCCTTCCCCCTACGTTCCCGCCCTGATCGAGCAGATCGGGGGTGGAGACGAAGAGCCTCTCGCAGAGGAATGAAAATGAGGTCTGTTTGCCCTCTCTCAGCTCCGAACCGTGAAAATGTGAGATGAACCTCTTCCCCAATGCCCTGTAGGGGAGCAGGCCGAGCCCCGAGACCCCGATCCCACCGTGAACGTGAATGAGGTCGTAACGTGGAGCGATCCTCAGTAGTTTCAGGTAGAGGGAGAGGACCGAAGTGGCCAGCATATCTGGAGCCCTCTGACCTGGATCGCTCCGGGCAAGCAGGTCGCTCCTGTGACCCAGCTCCCGCTGGGCCCTGGATAGATTATATCCCACTGAAGCCTGGTTGTTAACGTGAAGGATCTTCATTTCAACCGGTTAATCCCGAAGTGCATATAAAAAATGTACCAATGTCGCTGCGCCATGCCTTGATGGGCCTATTAAACCAATATTATCTTATACCAGATGGCGGGATTTTGAATACGATCCCATGACAACGGCTCCACCGGCCCCGATCCCTCAACTTTCCGTTCTGCTCCTAGCTTTGCTCCTACTTGTCCTCCCTTCAGCAGTGGGATCATCATCCGGGGGGATGGATAGCATCCGGGAGACGAGGGGTGATGATGACCTTGAGTTCGATAGCCTGAAACTTTACAAGGAGAACGGGGCCTTGTACAGAGGCGCATTCGGAGACCTCATCCCGGACAGGAACGGGGACGAGATGGCAACCTGTTCCAGAAATGGAGAGGTCAGGGCCTTCTGGGGGTCGGGAAACTCCTGGGAGCATGAGGTCGTACACACTTCTTATTGGGGGGGAGACAGCGATGAGATCGCGCAGGTCTTCAGCATAACGGCAGGGTCCGTGATCGGTGGGAGGGAGGGAGATGAGATGGCCATCTGCGACGAGGCCTATTCCGCATACCTCATCTGGTACGAGGGGGGAGAATGGGTGGAGGAGAGGATATGGAAAGATGACAATTACCTCTACGAGATCGCAATAGGCGACCTCAATGACGATCCCGGCAATGAGGTCGTGGTCGTCGGCTACACGGGCAGGGTTGCCATCATCTCCGGTGACAGGGGAAGCTGGGACCACGAGGTCATCTACACGGCTGACCTGCCCCTTGATGCCTGTGCTATCAGCGATGTATCCCCCGATTTCGAGGGGAACGAGATCATAGTCGGTGGGCTGCACTCGAAGGTTACGATGTTGTACCGGGACAATGGCACATGGGGGGCGAGGGATATCGCCGACATGGGGGCCGAGAAGATCTCCGACCTGGTCGTTGCCGACATCGATCCCAGGTACGAGGGGGTGGAGGTCATCGCATCCACACACTCGGGGTCGGTCTACCTGATCCATGAGGTCGGGGGGAATTGGGTGAAGGATCTCATCCACAACGAGGGGACCACGGTGTACGGCCTGGAGGCGGGGGTCCTTGTGGACGGCGAGATGACCCTTTCAATTGCGACATACAACAGAAGAGTGGGCCTTATCTGGTTCAGCGGGTCGTACCAGTTCAAGGAGATATACAGGGAAGAGTGGATCATGCTTGGAACCGGAATACACGATATCGACCCGACCCATGACGGGCCCGAGGTGTTCGGTTTCAGCGAACGTGGTCAGGTCACCATGATCTACAGCGATGAGCCCGGTGCCAGTATCGTGCTGCCCTTTACCTCAACGAACATCCGTTCAGGGGATAAGGTGTCAATACCTGTGTTGATCAGGTACACCGGAGGGTTTGATGGACAGGCGACCATTGGGTCCTCTGAAGGGACCATCGCTCCGACCACCATCACCGGGAGTGGTTTCGTGGAGTTGACGTTCTCCACAGCCGGCATGGTGGACGGCGATTCGGGTACCATGGTGATCTCCGCAAGCAATGTGGAGGGCATCAGGACGGCAGAGCTCGCATACGTCATCGATGACGGCTCACCCACGATAGACATCTCCCCGGGGAGCCTGGACCTCGAGATAGGTGCGGACAGACAGAGGTCCTTCGATATCGCAGTGAACTCATCCTCACCGCTTCTGGACCCCATCGAGATCTCTCCACACCTGCTTCCGATGGGAATGGGACTCTCCTTCAACAACACCCTATGTGACCCTTGCGGGACGCCCACGGGGATCAGAGGAACCCTCAGCGTAAATTCCTGGGCCGAACCGGGGGTTCATCATTTCTTCATTACCGCTGTCTCGGGCACATCCACACGAAGGGCGATCCCGCTGACCGTGACGATCCAGGAGGCGACGTTGGCCGATGTCGAACTGATCCTGAGCGACGATGTGATATTCATTCAGGAGGGTGAGGTGGCAACGGTAGATATCCGGGCGATATCAATCAACGGCTACAGGTCGGAGGTTACCCTTACCATGACATATCCCGAAAACGAAATTGCAGTGGACCTCGATGATGATGCACTGCTGCCCACGGGCAATACGACCCTGAGGTTGACGGGATCGTCCCAGGGTGGGCCCTTCATCGTCAGGATAACCGCATCGGGACCATCCCTTACAAGGGAGGCGCTTCTGAAGGTTTATGTCAACCCCCCTCCCCCTGACATCATGATCGTGATGCCGGACCTGCCCCTCCAGGTCGTGGACGACGGCAGTGGTAGTTCGATCATCACATTCACTATCCGATTGGAGCCCCTGAACTCCGTTGTTGAGGATGTCAGGCTGACGATGAGGGAGAGCGGTAAGAACCTCTCTCTGACGTCCGATCCCACCACAATAGACAGGCTGCCCTATCCCCTGAACATGACGGTCATCATCACGACGCCGCAAGGCGAGATGCCCGGGGAGATCGTGCTTTACCTCGAGTACAGGGGTGGAGGGCCGAAGAAGATAGATCTTCTGATCGCCCCACATGAGGAAGGCCCCGTGGACGATGATGGGCCGAACCCATGGATAGGTGCGGCCATTATAGGCGCCCTGCTGGCCTCGGCCCTTCTCCTTCTGCTCCTGATGACCCGCACCAACCTTTTTAACAGGGATGAGGATTCATCCGATCATGGGGAAGATCGCATCCGCCGTGGGGATGTTCCGCCCGGTGAACGGGATCATGGCCGCGGTGGCCGTCTCCGCGGGAGCGGCCCTTTCGGCCCATGACCCCAACACGATCGATGTGATGGCGGCCGTACTTCTTTCGCTATCATCATTTCTCACCGTATCCTTCATGAACGTCTTCAACGACCTTCGTGACATCCCCACAGATCGGGTGGCGCATCCGGAGAGGCCTCTGGTGAAAGGGACGATCTCTCCCGAGGAGGGGGGGTGGATGATCGTGGGCCTGCTCGTATCCGCATTCATACTTGCCCTGGTCCCATCGATCCTGATGGGCAGGTGGGAGCCCCTCGCCATTTTCGCCTTCGTCCTCTCCCTGGACCTGACGTACGAGGCCTGGTTCAAGTGTAAGGGTATCTGGGGCAACGTTAACATAGGCATCCTCACCGGTACGCTGTTCCTGTTCGGGGCCTCCATCTTCTCGATCACGCCCCTGGTCATATTGATAGGTGCAATGGCCTCCATGGTGAACGTGGGCAGGGAGATCGTGAAGGACGTTCAGGACCGGGAGGGGGACCGGGGCAGCAGGAGGACGCTTGTGATGGCCGGAGGTGAAAGGTTTACGCTTTTCATAAGCCATATTTTCATCACGCTTGGGATCCTTCTCAGCCTCTCGCTGCCTTTGGTCACATGGATAGATCCACTGGCCTTCATAACGATCATTGTGGCGGATATCATATTCATGATCTCCATACCGATCTCCAGAGATTCCCCCCGACGTTCCCAGACCATGCTCAAGGTGGGCATGGCCTGTGCCATGGTCGGGTTCATTCTGCAGGCAGTTTTAGCATAGTGCCATGTGGATACCTTCAGGGGGCAGATGAGTGGTATGGTAATGGCAAGGCCAGAACAACGGGGAGAACAACATAGTTTATAGTCATATTATAGCAAACACTTGTATATAATGAACGTATAACTTTAAATCCCCGAATATTGGGTTCGGGGAAAGAATAAGGTAGCTGTGGGGACAGTTCTGTTTCATACAGCTGACAAAGGAGTAGATTAGCATGAACATATACATTGGCAACCTCTCTTACGACATGGGTGAGGATGATTTGCGCCAGGCATTTGAGGAGTTCGGAGCGGTAGAGTCGACCACTGTTATCAAGGACAGGTTCACTGGCAGGTCCAAGGGATTCGGGTTCGTTGAGATGACAAACGATGATGAGGGTAAAGCGGCCATAGAGGCCCTGAGCGGCAAAGAGCTTAAAGGGCGCCCCATCAAGTGCGATGAGGCACGGCCCAGGCCCCAGAGGGATGGACCACGTTACGACAGCTATTGATATGAGATCATCGGGCCCTTCAAGGGCCCGACCTCTTTTTTTTTA
>JAUVCY010000124.1 GCA_030595585.1 Thermoplasmatota archaeon | reverse complement strand
CATTGCCCTGATCAAGGATTCGGGAGCCGAATTGAAGGCATATATATACGATCCCAACCAGCTTCTTTTCGCCACACTGGACACCTCCCAATCCAGATCGCAGATCGATTTTGTCATACCCTACACAGGGGATTACTACATCAAGGTGGAGACAAACCCAAGGGGGCAGACCTCCTCTTATCTCATAATGCTGGGAGGAGACCAGACATACGATAACTCCCCTCCATCCGGAGGATACGACAAGAACAACGACCCCGGGTCTCAGGTATATTATACCACATCCAAGTTCTCCACCACATTGAACCCGGTTCTTGATATCGTGGATTTCATGCAGTTCGTTCTCGAACCCGAGATGGGATTGGAGCTGGACTTTCAGTCCGCAAGCCCGCTCAAGGTCCAGCTCCAGAGCATGGACCTCTCGATCATGGACGAGTCGGACCCATACGGGATAATAGAATACCGGAACGAGGGGAATCAGACCGTCACCCTGAATGTGAGGGTTTTCTACCCGCTTGACGGATCCGTGGATTACAGCGATAATTTCTACGCGATGTACATTCTCCACGCGGAGATCTGGTCATTCAACACCATTCCCGAGGTGGATCCAGCCGACCCCTGGTCTGGAGGGATCATCATGGATGAGGATCAGGCTGAGGATACCATCCCCATACTGAATCTCACCCGCCATTTTTTTGAGGAGAACGGAGACCCCATACAGTTCTTGCATCTATCTGACCCCGGGCACGTGACGGTCAACGTTCAGAACATCACACTCGGAAGCCTGATCCTCTGGGTGGAGGTGAGCTTCGTTCCCGAGCCGAACTGGAATGGGGTCGAGACCCTGGAATTCGAGGCCTACGACAGGGATGGTTCGGTATCGGACACCATCGATATCACCGTCCGGTCCGTGAACGACCTGCCGCTGATATCATTTTTAGGGGGGATCGAGGTCCATGGTGGTTCATTCGCTATAGGGATCGATGAGGATATCGTAAAGAGCTATGAGGTCGTCTATTCGGACGTTGATGATCCGATCGAGATGCTTACCTTCGAAACCAACGAGTCGATCTCCTTTCTCGATGTGAACCGCGATAACGGGACGATCTCCATCTCTCCCATTCAGCAGGATGTAGGTACCTACTTCATGAACCTCGTTCTCAAGGACCCGAACATGGGAACGGACACCGTGAACATCTCCGTGACCGTTGAGCCGGTGAACGAGGTGCCTCCTCAACCATCCATCAATATCATCAGGGGAAACCACACGAACCTGATGCCCGACGAGGAGCTGGAACTGGAGTGTATCGTTGGCCCCGATCCCGATGGGGACGACCTCACTTACACCTGGGAGATGGGAGACGGGATAACCTTGACGGGGAGCACCATAGTCCACGCCTATCCCGGAGATAAGAGCGGTAACAGGGTGATCACCCTGACAGTATCTGATGGCTACCTGATATCCAAGGCCACCTTAAAAGCGTTCGTTCAGAGCCCGGAGGACATAGCGGTGGGCGACCTGAGCAAAATGATAACTGACCCACTGAAGGATGTGGTAAAGTTCCACGAGGCCTGGAAGTTGGAAAAGGATGACCAGAGGGATTTCACGGTCTTCACCACAGAGGTATACGGTGTGGACATCATAAGTGTATCCTGTTTGAGAAGGGTGAACACTCTGGAGATATCACTCAAGGTCTCTCATTCCATAGAGGCCGACGGGAGCTACACATATGAGGTATTCATCCTTTCCAATAACTATTTGGAGATAGATCTGGATCTGAAGAACGTATCGAGATGGGACACCATACCCAGCAGGCTCCCATCCAGCGAGGACATATATGCCCAGAGGGGTTATTATGGGTCGCTTGACAACAGGAGCCAGGGTGCGTTGACCGGTTTGAATACGTTGGTGTTCATAATACCCTTCTCGGAGCTGAACCAAAACGGCATGGAGTATCCCTTGAGTGCGGATGATTTTTCGCTGTTCGCCGTGGTCTCCCACACGACAACATATTACGAGAACAAGGGGCTTGCAGAGAGATATATCCTTTCGGACTCGGCAGGTGAGGGCGCCCTGGAGGTTGGTGTACTTGCTTCCGATACGACCTCTTCGGGGGACGGTTCCTCTCCGTTCGGAGAGGGAGACATCTCAAAGAACTGGCCTGTGCTCATCGCCATGCTGCTGGGCATCCTGGTCCTGGGAGGAGTATCCGTCTATTTCGTTATCAAGCTTCGAAAGGAGAAGAAACAGAAGGAGAAGGAGTTCCAGGAGTATGTGGACAATATGAAAGAGGAGGGGAAAGACCTGTTCGGCAAGGAGGCGAAGAAGGAGATAGAGGTGGTCTCCTTCGAGGAGCTCTACGGCTCGAAACCCCCGGAGGATTACAACGATACGAAAGGAGAGGTTATCGGGTCACTGCCAAAGCCAGGCCTGGGGGGCGACATTCAGGACACCCAGCATATCACGGAGACGAAGATAGAGCCAAATGATGGGGAAGATGTAAAAAAATAGATCTCCCCCAATCATCGATCTCATACGTTGACGTAGAACCTCTTTCAATGGTATATATTATATAAGTAGTAGGAAATATCGAAATTGAGAGGTCAGTTTTGGTTAGCACATGCTATAAAACGGCCCGGTGATGAGGGAATGTCATGTCCGAAGGGGATAACAGTGAGCTAAAGGATCAGCTGATGCAGCTTGAGGGTCGGGTGAACGACCTTGAATCCGGAGGGGCCGACGTATCCAAGGTCAGGTCGGCGCTTGAGAAACTCAAGAACATTCCCCTTGAGAACGGCGTGGATAAGCTCACCGCCCCGATGAAGAAGCTCGAAGGCGTGATATCCCGGCTGGAAAAGAAGAAGACGGGTGGCAGGGTTCGTAGGGTGGCAAAGCCAAAGAAGTCTGTAGAACCAGAGGAGACGGAGAAACAGACCACGGAGGTGGAAGCTCCAAAAGAGCCGGAAGCCGTTGATCCGCCCGATACCGATAAGATGGAATTCGACGAGGAGGCCTGCAAGGAGAAGATCCAGTCCCTCAAGAAGAGGTTGAGGTCTGCCAGGGGGAAGGGAGGGGACATCAAACCGATCGCAGATCACGTAGGGCAGCTTCAAAAAGCGATAAACGATAGGGATCAGAACATGTTCGATTCTTATTACGAGCCCACTTTGAGCTGGATAGATGAACTTGATCATCAGCAGAAGGTCTCGGGATTGGTCGATATGATCAACGGGATCAATGATTGGATCGAGCTTCTTTCCAGGGCGGACCCTGAAAAGGACCTATCCGGGATCGTGGAGAGGGTAAATGTCCTGACAGAGGGCATTGAAGGGCTCGATAGCGAGGGCATCGAGAAGGCAACCTCTGACGCTGAGTCCATGAAGAAGGAGCTTGAGGCGGACATCGAGAAGGTCAACGAGAAGGTGAGGGAAGGCATTGAAAGGACATTTGGGGAGATCGATGCCATCCTCAATGAGGCAAAAGGAGAGGTTTATGGTCCATTTCGCCAGGAACTCGAAACGCTCAGGGCGGCCGAGGGCGACCCGTTCCAGGTGGACGAGGGTGCCAGTGACCTCTTGAAGAGGATCAGATCGGAGATCAACTCGGAGGGGCTGAAGAAACTGGAGACGATACTGATATCCGTGGAACCGCTCATAGCGAGGGCGGGTTCGATCGAGGGACAGGATTCCCCCACCTATATCAAATTGATAAAGGAGAAGGAGCAGGTGATAACCACCTCCGAGGAGGACATCGACAAGGCCATGAGCATGGTCGACCTCCTGCTCGACGCAGCCGCAAGGGCGGTTGCCGTTAGCGAAGAGAACTGGATATTGAACTTGAACGGATCGATCTCAAAAGAGAATACGCGCGCAGAGGACCTCAGGGATCCATATATCGACCCCTCTCCCGTGCTCAAGATCCTGGACAGGGCAAAGGGTTTCGTGGATGATGGAAAACTGGAAGGTGCCCAGGACCTTCTCAACAAGGCCATAGCCGCCACCGACAAATTGAAGGGAAGGAAAAAGACCGCTCAGGCTCAGGCCCAGATCTCCGAGATAGAGCAGCAGCTCTCGGAGATGGAGGCTGGTGGAGTGGATATATCTCCGGTAAGGGAGGCGCTTGATGAGGTGCAGGCAGCCATGGCAGGCGGTGAGTTCACCGATATGGAAGGCGGCCTTGCCAAAGCAAGAGAAAGGGTGGGTTTCCTGAGGCTTGAGGAGCTCAAAGTAGAATATCAACAGCTTCTCATACCGATCCTGAACGATCTGCGGGCCCTCAAGAACGAGGGTAAGGATGTCATTGAACTGGAGAAGAAGTTCGATGAGGTTAAGCTCACGTATACCCAACGCAACTTCGCTGAGGCGGTATCGGAGGCCGGGAAACTGAGGGCGGAATTGATCGGGATCAGGATCGCAGACATCCTGAGGGAGAGCCTGGACCTTATCGCACAGACCATAAAGGAGGCCGAGGGCGTCATCGTGGATGTGGCCCCGTACAGAGAACGCCTTACGGCTGCTGACCCCCTCATGGATAAGGGAAAGATCGATGAGGCCCTGGACCTGGTCACCAGGGTCCAGGTGGAGCTTGACATTGAGCTGAACACCAGGGTGTTCTCGATGCTTGAGCGGCAGATAAGGAACCTCATGACAGAGGGATCCAGCCTATCACTTCCACTCGAGGAGGTGGAAAGGCGCATCAGTGAAGCTACTGAGCTTACGCATGAGGACAAGTATGATGATGCCCTGGAGAAACTGGCCTCCATCAAGGTGGAGCTGGAGGGCCAACTTACGCTCAGGAGGGCAGAGGTTCAGATGGAGGACCTGATGGGTAAGATCAGGGAGGCGAGATCGATCGGCCTGTCGATAGCAGACTACAAGACCTCTCACACCAAGGCGAGGATCAAGCTGGATGCGGGTGACATTGAGGGTGCGGTGGAGGAAGTTAGCAGTAAGATACCCCAACTGGAGGGCGAGATCACCAAACGCAAGGGCGTGTTGGAGGTTCTGGATCGACTTCGGGGGCGGCTTCTGGCACAGGAGGGCAAGATATCCCGACTGATATCCAATGGGGTCTCTGTGGGTGAACTGCCCAATATGGTAAACAAGGTAAGGGGGAATATCGATTCACTGGATGTGGTGACGGCCGAGGTGGGCCTTGAGGGCCTGGAGGGTGAGATATATACCTTGATCCAGGCGACCTCAACAGGGGTCGCTCCACAGCCTCAGAGTAGGTCGACCATAGGGCAGGTTGAGAGGCCGACCTCTCCTGATAAGGACCTTACTCCCGAGGAGGCGCGCAAGAAGCTGTTCGAACTGATCCCCAAGATCAAGAAGGTGATGGCATCCAGCCGCAGCGGCGGCGAGGGGTGTAAGCGGGACCTGGAGGTCATCATGAAGCTCGTTGCCAGTCGGGATTACCAGAGAGCTTACGATACCAGCCTGGAGTGCTACGAACGCGCCAAGGAAGAGTAGGCTGGGAGGCCCCCATGAGATCCGATCTGACTGACCATCTGGACATGCGGTCTGCCAGGGTTCCCCCGGTGATGCTTGCCCTGTCAAAGATATCGTGGATACCCAACTTCATACTGATATCCATCATACTTGCCCTTGCGCTGTTTCCGCCCATCCTGGTGATGAGGTGGGTTTTCACCATATATGACGGCCTGACGCCCCACTGGGCACTTGACATTCTTCTTCTCTCTTTCGCGTTCGCCCTGTCATACTGCCTGTTCGGGATCTGCCTTATGCTCGTGTCGGCATCCTTCAAGAGGTTTCTGGACCTTTTTGGAGCTGTGAAGGAAGGAGAGTATCCCTACTACAGCATCTTCGCAGGCCACTGGAGCCTGGTAAATGGGGTGATCCTTCTGAACAGGATATTCATATCAGAGGTGACCAGGACCACCTTCCTTCTGGAGATATTCTATCGGATGATGGGGATGACCATCGGAAAAAGGGCGATAATCAACTCAACCTACATCTACGACCCTGACCTGGTCGAGCTGGGGGACAACGTCACCATTGGAGGTGACGCCGTCATCATGGCCCATATAGGGGAAAAAGGTGTGCTGAAACTGAAGAGGACCGTTATCGGTAACGGCGTTGATATAGGTCAATCAGCGGTGATCATGCAGGGGGTCAGTATAGGAGACTAC
>JAUVCY010000173.1 GCA_030595585.1 Thermoplasmatota archaeon | reverse complement strand
GCTCATTCCTTATTACACACAGGGACCATGGGGGAACCAATGGATGGGGAGAACCCAGATTCACCTCATCCAATATCAGGAACCTGCATAACGGGGAGCTTCTTCCCGTTGTCTTCTCCATCAACTGCCTCACCGGCTACTTCGACAATGAGACCTCGGACGGCCCTTACAGCCCTTCCGAGGAGTCCTTCGCAGAGCATCTGATGAACCAGGAAGGGGGTGGGGCGGTCGGGGTCGTGGCCGCGACCAGGGTGAGCTATTCGGGACACAATGACTTTTTTTACAAGGGGCTCTACGATGCGATGTTCCCCTCCCTCAACACAACGCTGGGGAACGCCACACCTCTCTTCAGGATGGGAGAGGTCCTGAACTACGCCAAATACTTCATGACCGCCACCTGGGGGGACCCCTGGGGCATAGATTACGTGGAGTATGAGCTGTTCCACTATCTGGGCGACCCCACCATGGAGCTCTGGACCTCTCAACCTCTCGATCTCAACGCATCCCACGCCTCCTATCTTCAAATGGGCACGACCCTCGTACAGGTCCAATCAGATGTGGAGAACGCTACGGTATGTATCTCCAGCAACCATACGATACTGGGGGTGGAGGGCATTCGCAACGGGGTCGCGAACGTAACCGTCGATGGGCTCCAGGCGGGCGATATAACGGTGACCATCACCCGACATAATTACAGGCCTTACATCTCCAGCATACGGATCAACGCGACAACGGCAGACCTGTGCGTGGATGAGGTGGACGTAGACCGATCGGGGATCGCTGGTGTGAACTGGACGGTGGAGGGCTCTATCAGAAATTCCGGAACCACCGACCTGTCAAGCATCAATATCACCCTGGAATTGGATGGGCGAGAGGTGAACTCAACCTCCATCACCTCATTGGTATCGGGAGATACGAAGGGCGTTGAAATGAACTTCACACCCCTGAACGATGGATGGCACACCGTGGGGATCAGGGTGGAAGATAATGGTGGGTCCGTCGCGTGGAACAACCTCCTGGAGAGGAGGATCATGGTCCACTCGGACCCCGACATGCTCCTTGACCCAGGGGATGAGATGGAGATCTGGTGGAGAACGGGCGAGGAGCGCCTCTTCAACATATCCGTGGAGAATCGGGGCCATGGCTGCCTGGAGTATGAACTTGAGGATAGGGTGCTGTTTGCGGAAGGTTTCTCAACGACGGAGCTGAACACGACCAGATGGGACAATGATACGCTCTCTCTTGGCATCGGAACCAACGGCCTGTATCCTCCATCCTACCCCTATTCCCTGGACCTCGTCTGCGGGGAGAACATCACGTCGACCTCCATTGACACGAGCAACTATACCAACCTGGAGATATCGTATCACGTCGAGATGGGAGGCATGCTCTACTATGACGAGAAGGTGGATTGGATCCACCTCGAATATTTGAATGAGAGCCACCAGTGGACCAGGGTCTCCTCGGACACAGGGAATTACTTCCAGAACGGGTTCTTCTCGCTTAGGGAGATCGACCTGCCCCTGGACGCAAGCCATCCCGATTTCCAATTCAGGTTCGTCACCGAGAGCACGGGCGACAATTTCGGCAATGGGCCCGGTGTCTTCTCCATTGACGACATATATCTCTCACACGACACGCCCTCCTTCTGGATCGAGGGCGCCAACACCTCCTGGTCGCTCCGCTACATGGAGGGCGGGAACGTCTCCATAATGATCAACTGCACATCTCTGCCGGTGGGCAGCTACTCCACCTACCTCTCGCTGATCTCCAACGATGAGGACGGCTTCCACAGGATCCCCCTGGACCTGGAGGTCAGGGAGAACGTAACTCCCATGGCCGATGCGGGCGGAGATCTGGTGATCGATCAGCACCAGGAGGCGCTCTTCAATGGCTCGGGATCGGCCGACAACGTGGGGGTGGTCAACTGGACATGGGAGCTGGACGATGGGATCGATATGCTCACCCTGTACGGTTCGAATGCGTCACATATATTCCACGACGCTGGTGAGTATGAGGTCCATCTCACCGTCAGGGACCGCGCGTGGAACGTGGATTCGGATGTTATCAACGTCCTTGTTAACGATATCACCAACCCCATCGCCAATGCCGGGAACGATATCATTCTGGACCAGCACGAGGAGGTGGTCCTGAATGGGTCCGCCTCCCGGGACAACGTGGGTGTGGCGAACTGGACGTGGAATATAGATGTGCATGGAGAGATCGTGTTCCTGTATGGAAGCCTGACCCATCATGTTTTCCACGCAGCAGGGGAGCACCCGGTCAACCTGACGGTGAGGGATGAGATGAACAACCTCGGATACGACATGATGACCGTGAAGGTGAATGACATCACAGACCCCATCATGGGCACTATCAGCTTCATCACCGCAGACCAGCATGAGCTGTTTCTCCTTGACGGGACCGGGGCATCTGACAATGTTGGCGTGGTCAACTGGACGTGGGAGATAGACATCAATGGTCAGAAGGACCTCCTCTTCGGGGAGGAGGTTGACCACACGATCCACGAGGCGGGGAACTATAGTGCAAGATCGAACATCTCGGATGGAGAAGGGAACAGGTTTGTATCCTCTTTCTGGATCCTCATTCGGGATACAACTCCCCCAGAAATTGGCGGGTGGGAGGATATGGAGCTGGAGCAGGGGGGCACCCTATCGTTGAACAGCTCCATTTGTACGGATAACGTCGGGATCGTCAACTGGACCTGGCTTGTATACGATAACAACGAGAGCTTGACCTGTTATGGGTCGGAGCTTGAGATGATTATGCCCAATGCGGGGACCTGCATTGTCACGTTGACCGCAACTGACGCTGCCGGGAACTGTGCCAACACCAGATTCGAGGTGCACGTCCTGGATACTGAATCACCCATGGCCGTCATCAATGGAGAGGTCGAGCTCGACCAGCACAGGAACCTGATACTCTATGGTGCCGGATCCACTGACAACGTCGGGATCATAGGTTACAGCTGGAACGTTTCGGGAGAGGAGGTTCAGATGACTGCGGAGGGGCCTCAGCTGAATATCATCATGGACCACGCCGGAGATCATGTCGTCACCCTGACCGTTGAGGACCTCAGGGGAAACGTGGGAGAACATAGCGTTATGGTCCATGTCGTGGACATCACCAGGCCCATCATCGATATTGGGCCCGACATACGGGTCCATGTTGATGATACCATTCATCTTTCCGTGAACCGCTCCTTCGACAACGTGGGTATTGTCAACCATACCTGGTCGATCTACACCGATACAGAGCTCGTTTACCTCTATGGCACGGAGCCCTCCCTGACGATAGGCCTGGCCGGCGTCTATGAATTGAAGCTCACCGTGACCGACCTTGAGGGGAACAGTGCGGTGGACTCCCTGCTCATCTATGTCCTTGAGCAGGAGGGGAACGGGACGGATGATGACGATGACGATACGCCCACGGGCGATGGCGGAGGTGAGGATGGGGAGAACGATGATGGCACCTCGTACAGGTCCATCACACTTCTGATCATTCTGGCTCTATTGCTTGTAATACTGCTGATCGTTATCTTCTCGATGATAAGAAGGTCCAGAAGTGACCGGGACGGGATAATGAGCAGGAAGGGCTGGGAAGAGTGATGCCAGGCACTTCTGAATGGATATGGGACAACGGACCTCTACCGTGACTCACATCCTCACAGGATATCATGCTAAAAGAGGAATTATACTCCTTTTTCACTTTCCGGGACGAATGTATTCTACATCGTTTATACTTGGAAGATACGGTTGTGATCTATTTTTTAGGGCGGGAACCTCTTCTCTGCCCTTTAGACCTAGCTGTTTAGGTTTTCCGGCCACAATACCCAGGAGACCCTCCCTTATCATACCCTTGAGGTCTTTCGGATCTCTCTCTTCTTTTATTCTTTTCCGAAACAGTACATATCCACCCAGTCCAACGGCGATCATGATGAACAAGAATGTCAGGACAACCACAAGAATGGGGGCAAGTATACTGGTTTCAGTTCTTTCATCATTTTTTTCACTGTTTTTGGAGAGGTTCAAAAAGAAGGTTGTAACCCAGCCGGCTCTGTCCGTTACGTTAATAATTATATTCAAGTCCCTATTGTTTAACCCATCCAGTGAATAGGTGAAGTTACCCTCGAAATTCCCCTGGAGCTCGGAGTTAACACATAGGTTTACCAGTTGAACTCCGCTCTGGTTATCATAGAATTTTCCCAGTAGCAACAGCTGGCCCTTGGCCTCATATACGGTCAGATCGCCCAACTCCGGGGGAGAGATGTCCACATATGTCCTCCAGTCTATGCTGGCCTCCCTTCCTGCAGGATCTATTACTCGAATGACCACGATGTGAGCACCATCGGCCATGGTCAAGGAAATGTGATTGCTTGTTATGTCCTCCAGCTCCACACCATCAACTGTAACAGCGATATCTTCGATCCAGTTGTCATCTACCGCGATCCAGATGAGGTCCACATCATGGCTTTTGATAAAATCATGAAGGCCCATCTCCCATGATAATACCGGGACCTCATTGTCCATGATGAAGTTCATGTGAATGTAATTGCTGTTTCCCGCGACATCGAAAACCTGAAAAGAGAGGTTGTGGGGGCCTGGATCAAGGTTCATTCTTCTGTTTCCCGACCCAATATACTCCGTTATGATGCCAGCAATATCCATTTTTACTGCTTCGATCCCGACCTCATCGGTGACCTTCCACTCCATTTCCAATGACGGTCCCAGGAGTATGGACCCGTTTTCAACCCCGTTGATCTCGATCTCCGGGGGCTTGGTATCAACCGTGAAATCCCATGTGGCCATCTTGGAGTTACCCGCCATGTTCACGGCTTCGAGATACATTGAATGGCCTCCATCGATCAGTCCCCTGATGTAGGTATAATTCTCATCCTGAAGATCGGACCAATT
>JAUVCY010000001.1 GCA_030595585.1 Thermoplasmatota archaeon | reverse complement strand
GCAGGATACCTGATGTCCCATCCGGACTGTTTGTTGTCGACGCTCAGAAGAACGTATATCACGTCCTTGTTTCCCAGATTCGTTATGGATATCTGGAACTCGACCGTGCCGTTCGGGTTGACGTACTTCGTGGAGTCCTCGATACGGAGGTCCAATTCGTGATGTTCACCCACGACGAGGATCAGCTCGTCGGTCTTGGTGATATCCTCGATATCGGACATCTTGCTCAGTAACGAGGTTGCCCGGATCACAACTGGCATCTTCGTGTCCTTCCTTGCGTCGATCGGACACTTCACCTTCAGCGTGAGGGTGGCGCCGGAATCAGCACCGAACTCCTTGAAGATGGGTGCGCTCAACGTCAGATCGGCAGTCATCGACTCGGTCTCCACGAAGCTCCAGTTCCAGCCTGTGTCGGAAGGAGGCGGGTTCAACTGCAGATGATATGTGTCGTTGAGATTACCCTTGTTCAGTATCGATACCGTATAATACTGGTCGGCTCCGGGATTTATCTTGTCCCACTTCTTGCCCACCAACGGGTCCAGTGCATCCACTGACGCCTGCTTGAGATATATCATCTCGAAATCCACGAACAGGTCGAGTATCGATAGTGTGGTCGCGGTATCCCGTGCCCATTGATCGGTGGTAGAGTTCGCCGAAAGATTGATCCTCGCCATCTCGCCGATCTCACCCTCCCACGGAGCAGTGACATCAAGCCTTACCGGTGCGGTCTGTTCCGATGCGAGCATGACGTAATTGGGATTATTAATTCCCTGGTCCTTGGGGAGGGTCAGCTTTGCAGCCCAGCCCTCTGGGATGGAATCATGGTCGAGCTCGACCATGATCTTGTCCTTGTTCATCTCGGAGATGCCCTTTCCGGTGTTCTCGATGGTCAGGTTGTATGTGATGGTCTCACCGGGCTGGATGGACCTGACAAGGGGCTCCGCCCTTCCGTCGGGTCCGGTCTTGGGATATAGGTCCACGCCGTAGGAGGTCTGGGGGTTGTAGAACCCGGTCCTGTTCAGGTCGTAGTGGAACTCCGGCCAGTCGACCTGGCCTGTCACTGCCCTTCCTCCTGCGGAGATGCACCAAACGTGCCCCTCCTGATCTCCGATGACTACCTCGAGCTGTCCGTCAAGGTCGATATCGGCAACCACAGGTGAGGAGATGCCTATGGGGGACTTGGTGTCATATACCCAGAGGACATCCTGGCTTGTTCCATCTCCAGGGTAGGGGAAACCCTCATCTATTCCATCGCTCGGGTCGCCGTCGAAACAGAAAACCTTTCCGGAGTCGGACCCTATCACTATCTCCAGCTCATCGTCATTATCTATGTTGCATATGGCGGGAGATGACATAACTCTTCCACCCGTATTAAAGGTCCAGATGACGGAGTGGAACTCGGTGTTCAGAACGTACATGTTCCCATTATCCGCCCCGAATATGACCTCATAATCAAGGTGCTTCTCCTCTGGATCGTCCTTTGCGACCTGGAGGTCGGCAACGGCGGGGGAGCTGAAGATCGACGCACGGGAGCTGCCTGTGGAAAAGTCCCACAGCTTCTTGTATTGATCATTATAAACGTACAGCTTTCCACCCCAGCCAGTCCACGTTCTGGGGTATCCCTCAGAGGAGCCCACGAACATCTCACAACCGGGATCGCCTGTAACGTTGGCGACCGCCGTGGTCGCATAGGTCTGGTGACCTGCGAGCCAACCGCTGGTCGTCTCGTCGTAGTTGGGCTTACCCTCGGAGTTCTCTCCCTGCCTTACCCAGACACGAAGCCCCCTGTCGTGGTTACCGATGATAAGTTCGGTATCCCTCTCCTTGGAGGGGTCGGGGTTGATCAGCTCTGGCCCGTCCCAGAAGTCACCATCAAGATCGTGTGCCACCACAGAACAGCCAATGAGGCCACCCTCACCGCCTGTTGGTGCTGACTCACGGAACACGGCACCGCCGTCAACCTCGAAGGCCTCGATCCAACCACCCCTGCTCTCATCATCCGATGCGAGCACGATCTCGAGGTCCTCCTTCTCTCCGGTCCACTCCCCCTCAAGGTCCGTGATACAGGCAGTGGAGAAGTAGTACCCGTTGGTCAGGCCTTTCTTCCACTGTTTCTGTCCATCGGACCCAAGACAGAGCGCTCCGTCCTTGACGCCGATGATGACCTCGGGAGTGTCTCCCAGGTTCACATCTGCCGCGATAACGGAAGCGAATATATGGGGTGGGTCAAAATCCAGACCAGAGGTCTGAGGCGTCTGACCCAGATAATCGATCACATCGTCCGAATATGGCTCGGGCCAGAAATATGACCCCTGGGAGCCAAGGGCGTATATGTAGTCGCCCGCGGATGCAATGACTATCTCCAGATCGCCGTTGTTGTTCAGGTCCACAAGGGCGGGGGAAGAGAGGTACTCTCCCTCGGCCTCGTATAACGTCACTGACCATTCAAGTGAACCGCCGCCCGATCTCGTAAGGGAATCATCCCTCAGAGGGTCGCCGATATTGTTCACTGGTGCGCTGATGTCCGCCAGCTTCTCGAACAGCTCTCTTTTCTCGTTGAGCCATGTATCAAAAATTAGCTTATCGACATCTATCTCGTCCAGATAACGGTAGGCGAAAAACCCTCCGATCCCCACTGATACCAGCAGGAACAATATTCCCAGGGTCAGCATCCAACCGTTTGGACGTTTGTTGATTTCTTCCATTTATTGAGCCTCCTTTTACATAACTTACTTCTCTGGAGTATTTTCTCTGCAATCTTTCCATCTCGACCTGTTATATAAGTATCTTACTGTACACAATTTGGAATGACATTGGTCCATGCTACCCCTTTTTCCCGGCGGTATACGTGCTTTCCTGTGGCCAACTACTAGGTTATAATAAGGTGTTTTGGAGTTTTAACGGACGGTTCAGTAGATGTCCAGGGAGGGCCTGCTGGGCCCGATCTCCGCCTTGATAAGGGGCATGATCTTGTAGGGAAGGATGTTCTTGTTGATAGGGGTGACCTCAAGGATCCTCACGTCGTCCCTTCTCCGAATATCCTGCAGAAGCGGGTTTCTGGACTTCTTGTGGAGGGTTAAAAGAAGGGGCTTCTCAGCCTCCAACGCCTCCTTGACCACCTGGACGAAGAGGGGAGATTCCACCTCCAGTTTACCCACCTCATCGATCACGATCACCTCTGCATCCTCCATGGCCATCGAGATCGCCTTGACGCCGATGGAATCCAACGTCTCAAGGTTGATGCCGTAATCGTGGTCCTCGAACTGAAAACGTGTCTCCGACGGGGAATCCTCATGTGCGAGCACGCCCTCATCGCCGTTTAAAAGATTGAGAACCGAAAAACCCTTCTTCACCCCATCCTCCAGGATGGAATCCGTCACCATTCCCCCCACCTTGACCTCCTCGGCCTGGAGCATCTGGATGACCTTCTTCAGGGCATGCGTTTTTCCTGCCCCGGGCAATCCGGTTATTCCGATCTTTATCCTCTTGGTCACCTTGCTTCACCAGCCAATCTCGATTAACGCATCGGAATATCAAAGGGAGATACAACCAGCCCTAATTAACTTATGGGGAAAGGGGAACACTCCCCGTTTTCGTTTACCCTCTTCATTATTGAGACCTCCCGAATAACACCACTTGATGGGGGGATGGGGGAAAAATATAATAGGAGTGCTATCTATGGTAAAAACAGGTGAAAAAGAATGGTAATTGGCTTTATCCTCATTAGCACAGCCCCCGCAAAGGAACACGAGGTGTTCAAGTCCCTTATGAACGTTGGAGAGATCGTTGAGCTCCACCCTCTCTTTGGAGAATACGACCTGATCGCAAAGATCGAGGCAAAGGATTTCAACACCCTTGGCCAGATCGTGGTGGAAAAGGTCCGGGCCATCCAGGGAGTGATCGATACAAAGACGCTGACCGGGATCAAGTTCAGCTGATCCGTCACGCTCCCCCCTTGATCTCGTATGTCCAGAGGGAGTAATCGCAGTCCATGAGAGGCAGTTCCATGAAAGAATACCCTCACAGGCCAATGATGTTCTTGGCCTTCGTGATCCTGGCAGTGGTCCTCACATTCTGCGTGCCGGCCGCAGCGGCGCAGAACGATACCTCCTCCAGCCCCGTGAACGGGGCGGGGGAGTCGAAATCCGATTACCATAATAACCCGTGGACGTACCTGCTGTTCTCCTTCATCATGACCTTCGGACTCGTATCGGTCCTTGCAGGGCTCTTCGCCCTGAAGTTCGGCCAGAAGGGATCCCGCAAGGTGGCCCTGCCGATGGTATTTGCCGGCATGGTTCCGTGGGGGGTCTGGTTCTATTTCAATTTCATCGCCCATGCGAGCTATCCCAACGATACGGCCTTCGACATCATACACTGGGTCGCGGCACCACTTCTGAAACCGTTCATGGCGGTACTGGGCGTCGTTCTGGGAGCCGGCCTCGCCGTTTTCATATTCCTCACGGCGATCGTCAGATCGTGATATCAAACCCTGGACCTATCCGGGAACTATCCTATCCAGCGGGTACCTGGAGGCGCCCTCGTTGAGCTCAACATCACATTCGGCCCTGGTGATCCTGTGGGTCCCTTTCGACGATATGCTCTCCTGGAAGAATCGTATACTGACCTCAACTGCCCCGGAATCGGATTCGATCGATATGGAGGCGGTGTCCGCATCCAGGTCGCCCGTCTGGGAGGAGAGCTCGGCCTTCAATTCACCAGGGGACACACCCTCGCCTGAATCGTGGAAATGGTGTTTTATCGTCACGGATGTGTCCGAGGTCAGCCTCAGGAACGGGTCTCCATCCACCGTAACGAGCTCCATCTCGCCCCGGCCAAGAGTGATCTCCAGCTGGTCCATGGATGTGATCAGGGGGTCTCCGGTACCCTCGTACACCAGAAGAGGAATGGTTACGGTGTAATCCTCGGCCGTCCTGTTCCCTGCATCCTGCCACTCCACACTGATGGAGAGGTCCCTCTGATACTCCATGGAATCGTCATCGACCAGCAGATAGATGGATAACACCACCATCTGGATCGATAACAGGACCCCGATTATCAGGGCCACGACATGCCAACGTCTCATTCATTGACCGCCTATGGTGAGATCCAGGTCACCCTGGAGAGCAGACCTGATAACAGGCTGAAGTATATCCAGATCGTGAGCAACGATACGGAGGCAACCAACATCACTATTCTCGGCCTCTGGTTTATCGTCTCATTCGCAACCACGCCCAGCAGCATGAAGATCAGGATCATCCCGACGCCGGCGTTTATGAACGTGGCTCCGATCAGATACTGCATCGATGATATGTCCTGCTCGAGGTTCTCATCTTTCTCGAAGTCCTCGGGGTTATCGTCGTAATCATCCGGGTCCGTGGGGAAATTTATGTAGGCCGTATTTGCAACGATAACACCCAGGAACAGGGTCATCATTCCAACGACCAGAACCGTTGTAAGCCAGGCGGGGATCTTGAACTTCCTCCCCTCTACGGGCGCACTACCATCCATAGTAATAACCTCCATCAATGTTCGTAAGAAGCCTTGCAGGTCCTGCCATTATGAATATGGTCAGGAAGAACGGTATCAAGACGACCAGCAGGATCCCCGCGGCTATTCTGAGACCTGTGGGAAAGGTGCTGCTGACCACGATCAAACCCACTTTGAAAATGACCAGAAGAAGTCCGATCATCAGGATCGTCGAGCCCATCATGTAGATGAACGATGACACCTGGTTCCTTGTATCAACGTCATCATTATACTCCTCTATATCGTCGTAATCTGCACCGCTTGGGGCCTCTGGTCTGAAAACTATCCCCGACAGGGAGCATATGGATGCGCCGACTATTATCGACATTATCCCAAATACCACGAGAAGATTGAGAATACTCTGCCGATCGTATATCGAAACTTTCGGAATGAGAGGTTTCGAACTCTTTCCAATGGGCACCTCGTCCTTCTTGGCAAAAGGATCGTAAGACGCGGTTGGTCCCGTCTCCGTGGTCCCTCCCGTTGGTTGGGGAGGTGGGAGGCCCGACGGCGGGCTGTCCCAATCGTTTTTTACTTCAGGTATCTCATTCATATTATCGCCCTCTACTCTTCTTCATCTCAAAGGGGAAAAGATCGACCCTCCCCGCATTGGGTATGGTGAGGCCACATATTAAGATTTTCTGAGTAGATTAACAGGAAAATAGGTTGGTCTCGGGTCAAACGCCGCCAAGAACGTTTCCCTCGGCACTGAACGATCCCAGGACCTCCCTTCCAAGGCGGGACGGGTCAACGACGACGACCTTCCCCGAGCCGGCACTGGCCATCTTCCTTGCGGCATCCACGAAGGTGTCGTCCTCCGCCTCCAGCAGGAAGATCGTGAAGTTGAGCTCACGGTACTTCCTGAGCTCCTTCACCTCGACGAGCGCCAGCTCCATTGAGAGCTCCAGGTCCCCCGCCACCGGCTTTCCCGCTCTGGATAGATATGCCTCCGGCAGGCCGTCGGTGATGAGGAACAGCAGGTGTCTCTCCGACCTGGATGTGTCGAAGAGGGACCTTGCCATGGCGATGGATTCCTGGATGTTGGTGAAGCCCCTGGGCTCCATGGACATCACCTCCCTGAGGGTGACCACCCTGGGCCTCGTCGACACCGCGATGATATCCACCCGGTTTCTGGGGTCCTCCCTCTTGATCGCGTGGGAGAGGGCCAGGACGGATCGCTTTGCTGCCTCCAGTCGGTTGTTCTCCTCCATGGACCCGCTGATGTCCAGTAGAAGGACCGCGTGCAGGTCGGACGTCGTGACCTCGCGGTAGACGACGATATCCTGGTCCTCGATATCCCGGTGGTTCGGGTGACGGATCCTGGCATTCACAAGTGAGGTCAGGATGTCCATTCTGGTCTCCTCGTGGACGGTCCTGAGCCTTCCTTTCTCGTACACTCCCGCGTCCGAGATCTGATGCCCATGCAGGTCCTTTCTACCCTCCCTTGACCCCATCAGCTCACCATAGATGAGCTCGGAGAACCTGCGGATGAGCCCCTCGGTGATCTCCCAGCCCATGGGCCCCGGATCTCCCGCCTCTCCCCTGTTCTGTATGAACCCCATGTTGGAGAGCGTTTTGAGTAGTTCGGACCTCATCTCATCCACGGAGAGCTTTTCCTTGAGCCTGTCCGAATCCTCCACCTCCTGCTCGAATGCCTTTTCCCGCTTCATGATCTCGTCGCGGACCCTTCTATCCTTCACCTTCCGCTCCTGGATCCTCTTGATGCGCTTTTCCCTCTCCCTGGCGAGCTCGTCAGATCTCTTGAGGGACCGGCCCTCGACCTCTTCCCTCAGGACCTTACCTGCTTCCTGTTTGTACCATTTCGGGTCTGCTGCTGCACCCAGTTTGATCAAACCGCTGTCATATCCCGTGCTCTCGGAGATCCTCTGGTTAACGGCGTTCTGGAGCGATCGGTCCCGATCCAGCCTCTCCTCAAGGCGCCTCTCCCAGATATCCAGGTCCTTCCCGATAGAGGGAAAGGGCAGGGATATCGCCCCTTTCCTGGACCCGACCCCGTCCCGCCTCTCTCCCTTATCTGCCTTTTTCCTGGAGAACCACCCCTTGAGCCTGAAGAACGACCTCCTGATGAAGAAAAG
Source organism: Thermoplasmatota archaeon (assembly GCA_030595585.1). Taxonomy (GTDB): domain Archaea; phylum Thermoplasmatota; class Penumbrarchaeia; order Penumbrarchaeales; family Penumbrarchaeaceae; genus JAGLEG01. The sequence goes on along the minus strand of JAUVCY010000001.1, from coordinate 23,876 downwards.
GGCCCTGGCAAGCAGCCTCTTTAGCCACCTGAAAAAGCGGCGAAGCAGGGAGAGCTTCTCCACGTAATCCCTCGTCCCCTCCCCCCTCTCAAGCTCCATGATAAGCTCGGATGCCAGCAGCTCCCCCCTGATCTCATCGGAGGAGAACCTGCGGAACGAGGTGTCGTCCTCGAAGATCCCGTCATTGGCCATCCCGGAGCCCATCCGCCCTTTCTCGATCAGCTCCCGGATCGAATCGTCCACCCACCTCTTCCTATCCGAAAGGGACCGCTCTATCTGCCTGGAGATACGGGACCTGATCTCGTCCATCCTCTCCGCGACCGCCCCCTGCTTCCTGGCCTGTGTGAGGAAATCGTCTATGCCCTTGACCCCATTCTCGGCGAGCCTCTGGATCAGCTCGCGCTTCTCCCTCGTCGATATCCGAAACGGCCGATAGACCCCCTGCGAGCAATCGGGAAAGACCACCCCGGCCCCCTTGATGTGGGGATAGCGAATGGTGCCTTTATCTTCCGTCGTCTGCTCACCCCCGGCAGCTTATTCGCGCCTCTCGGTGCATCCGAAATCGGACATTGAGTTCATTATCGATACGACCTGTTCGAGCACCTCTCCTTCGTCAAGGGTCCCACGGTTCCTCTCCATCCTCATGATGTACTTTCTCAGCAGTCCGCCGTCCCCTTCTGCCGGGACCTTCCCTGTTGACATCGCCCTCACCAGCTTTTCCGCCCTTGAAACGGACCCCTCCAGGTCCCTCTTGAAGAACGTGCACCAGTACATCCTGAACCCCCTCTCTATGTTCAGGTCAAGGGAGCCGGTCATGAACTCCTTGACGATCTCCTCGTTCCTCATGAACGAGTCGCCGCCCCGTGCCCTGATCCTGCCGTAGAGCGCGTCCCTGACGCCCATGGAGAAGCTCTCCTTTGATACGAAGGGCTCCCTGGCCAGTTTCGAATATGCTATGGAACGGGTGACGGTGTCGAGGATCGTCCTGTTGGACCCCACCTCGGAGAGCTCGGGTATGTCCACCGAAAGGTCCCTCCACGCCTCCACGAGGAACACGGCCGCCTGAAGGAATATCTCGGAGAAGAATGCCTCCGCCCCTTTACCTCCCAGGGCGATGTCTATGATGCTCCGGTTCTTCATATGATCCCTGTTGTAGGAGATGTATATATTGCTCAACCTGTCGTTCAGGGGCTCGTTGATCGCATCGAGGTCCCGGAGATTTGAAGTGGTTATGGCCACGAAGTTCGCCGGGAAGGTCTCCCTGGATTTCGCCGGCGTGACTATGCCCTCCTGAAGCGCCTGGAGCAGGACGTTCTGTGTTCCAAGGGGCAGTTTTCCCACCTCGTCGACCATCAGGAGCCCTCTATTCGCCTGGAGCAGTTTGCCGGGCTCGAGTATCAGGGGGCTTGTGGGGTCGCCGATCTCCTCCAGTTTGTGCAGGTTGAATACGCCTGTGAGGTTGTCCGGAAACACCTCGGACGATCCCTGCAGCCTGGCAAGTCCATACCCCTCCTTCAGCGTGACCCTATTCACGGGAACGCCCTTTGGGTCCACGTTGGAGGGGTCGAAGATATCGGCCCCGGACCCAAACCTCGACTGGCACGAGGGGCAGCAGGGGACCCTTCCGAAAAACGCGGGATCCACCACCGACATAGGGTCGTCCTGCACAGGGCACCCATCGACCGTGTAGATCTCCTTTGGAAAGAAGGTCCAGAGCTCCTTTGCCAGGCTTGTCTTCCCCGTCCCCGATGGGCCGAAAAGCAGTATGTGGCTTCCCCCTATTAGAGCTGCGATGAACGTGTCCAGGACCTCCGGGTCGAGTACCACGTTCCGAAATAGAAGTGCGATCGCCTCCTTCCTTGAGTAGCCCTTGGACCTGAGCGAGTCCAGCTCCGAAAGTATCCTGCCGGCAAGCGCCTCCTGCGCGGTCCTGGGAACGTATCCAGAGTCCTTGAGCGATGCTGCATCTCCGTGATCCGTGGAAACCATGTCCATGTCCTCCTGAAGGCCTGAACCGATGTCGGCCCGGCTGGTTTGGGAAAAGGGCAATGGTTATATTAATTAAGTTGGTATCCCAACCTTGACAGGCACAATAATATAATATGATCCTAGCCTGTCAAAGTTGTGAGAGGCCTCACTTTGATACTCATCTGTATCCATATGTAAAAGTTAGGCTGGATCCCAACCTTGACAGGCACAATAACATAATATGATCCGAGCCTGTCGAAGTTGTGAGAGGCCTCGCTTTGACACTCATCTGTGCCCATATGTCAAAGTTAGGTTGGTATCCTTGAAAAACCGTTAACCTCAGGGTAGGTGAAGGATATGAAATCAAACGGAAAACCCATCGTTCTCATCACCAGGTCACTTCCCGAGGAGGGGATCAAGGGGCTCAGGGAGTTCGCCCATCTGGACATCTGGGAGGGCGAGGGGCCGATGCCGAGGGATATCCTCCTTGAACGTGTTCGCAACGCTGATGGACTGATCCCCATGCTGAGCGACAGGGTGGATGGACACCTGCTGGACAGCGGCCCGAAGCTCAGAGCTATCGCGAACTATGCGGTCGGCTATGATAACATCTCCCTTGATGAGGCCACCAGAAGATCCATACCGGTCATGAACACACCCGGGGTCCTCACGGACGCTACCGCGGACATCGCCATGTCCCTCCTGCTCTCCGTCTCGAGGAGGGTGGTGGAGTCCGATCGTTTCGTGAGGGAGGGGCGTTTCAAGGTCTGGAGCCCGAAGCTGCTTCTGGGAAAGGACCTGAGGGGAAGGACGCTCGGCATCATAGGTGCTGGCAAGATAGGCCAGGCGGTGATGGAGAGGGCAAGGGGATTCGGTCTGAAGATAGTTTACCATTCCAGAAACAGGAACGAGGCGGTCGAGGAGAAGTTCAGCGCCCGCTACCTCTCCCTGGAGGAGCTCCTGAGGGGATCGGACATCATCTCCCTTCACGTACCTCTTACGGAGGAGACCAGACACATGATCGGAAGACGGGAGCTCTCGATCATGAAGAGAAGTGCGATCTTGATAAATACCGCCAGGGGGCCGGTGATCGACGAGAAGGCCCTCTCCGAAGCCCTCGGGGAGAGGCGGATCCACGGGGCAGGCCTCGATGTGTACGAGGAGGAGCCAAAGGTGTACCCAGGATTGATGGAGCTCGACAACGTGGTCCTCCTGCCGCACCTCGGCTCTGCCACGGAGGGGACAAGGATCGAGATGGCCATGCTGGCGTCCGAAGGCGTGATGGACGTTCTCTCGAGAAGGCGCCCCAAACACTGCCTCAACCCTGAGGTTCTGGAGGAGGGATGATATGGAGACAATATCCAAATTCGAGGTGAGGGAGTGCGACCTGGCGGGGAGGATCGGAAAGTTCACGGTCAGGGGGAGGACCATCGAGACCCCGAACCTGATGCCCGTGGTGAACCCGAACATCACAAGCGGGGAGAACGCGGTGACCCCGGAGGAGCTGAAGGAGACCTTCGGCCACGACATGATAATCACGAACTCGTATATCATCCGCAGGGGAGATAGACTGAGGGAGCGCGCACTGGATGAAGGGCTGCATAAGCTTCTTGATTACGACGGCATGATAATGACCGATTCCGGGACCTTCCAGTCGTATATGTACGGGTCCGGAAAAGGAAAAGAGGTGGACGTCACCCCTCTGGAGATCGTCGAGTTCCAGAGGGATATCGGCTCCGATATCGGAACGATACTGGACAAGTTCACGGTCCCCTCCTCCACGTGGGATGAGGCAAAACAGGACCTTGATATCACGCTTGATAGGGGGTCCAGATCACTGAAGGTGATGGGAGATATGGAGCTGGCGATCCCGGTCCAGGGCGGCGTCCACATGGACCTTCGGGAGCTGTCAGGCCGCTCGGTGAGGGAGATGGGGTCCGCGTACTCCCCCATCGGAGGGGTGGTGCCATTGATGGAATCGTATCGATATTCCGATCTTGTGGATGTCATCGTGGCCGGGAAAAGGGGACTGGGGCCTTCGATACCCACACATCTCTTCGGGGCGGGGCACCCCATGATACTGCCTCTGGCTGCAGCACTCGGGTGCGACCTCTTCGACTCCGCCTCATATGCCAAGTTCGCACAGGGTGGAAGATACATGACCCGGGACAGGACAAGGCATCTCCGGGAGATGGATTCCTTTCCGTGTTCGTGTCCGGTCTGTTCGAGATATGACCCTTCGGACCTGAAGGATATGGAGGAGCCGAAGAGGGTCGGACTCCTCTCGAGGCACAACCTCTGGTCCCTGAGGGGGATCATGAACGAGATCAGGATATCGCTGAAGGAGGGCACCATCTGGGAGATGGTGGAGAGGTCCGCCCTGTATCACCCCGCCATGTACTCTGCGGTGAGGAGGCTGGAGCAGCACAAAGGGCATCTGGAGGAGTCGGCCCCCAGAAGCACCAGGAGGTTCATGTGCTCCGACCTGGCCCTCTCCCGCTGCCGCCCTGAATTTCAACGGTTCAAGGACGGCCTGACGTCCAATTATCGAACGGTGGACCACGGGAGGACCCTGATCCTGACGGATTGGGGAAGGACCCATTCCCACAAAGTGGAAGTGGCGCTGAACAGTGCGTCATCATCGGGCGATCGGGTGGTGATCAGAACCCCCCTGGGCCCGGCACCTTATGATATCGAGGACATGTATCCCATATCCCAATCCGTATTCCCCCGGCCCGAATCGCTCACCGATGAGGTGATGGAGGGCATCATCTCCTCCATGGAGCCCGTGATACGGGGATCGAGAGGTGAGGTGGTCCACTGGACGGGCGCCGAGGACCCCCCGGAGACAAAAGGAGCGGGGGATGAGATGTCCTTCCTGGCCCTCAAGGTCGCCAATATCACCAGAATGCAGTTCGGCATTATCGGGGGGAAAGGGGCCGACGAGATCCTCTTCGGAAGCTGGGACACTGCCAGGGAGCTGGCATCCAGGCTGATCATCAAGCGGTCCAGAAGGACCGGGAAGATAAGGAACGTGATGTTGTCGGGAAAGGATGGAGAGGAGGTCCACCTGCTCTCGCTCAGGGCGGAGGACGGGATGTTCACCCTTAAACTCGAGGGGGCGAGGAGGCTCCATGGCGCCGGGACGAATTGGAGGGTGGTGGTGGAAGATGATACGGGAGAGTACAATGCGCAGGGATACAACGTATTCTGCAAGTTCGTCCGGTCGGCCGATGAGAACATCAGGCCCGGAGATGAGGTGATGGTCGTGGGGGAGAACGGCGCGCTGTTCGCCGTAGGGAAAGCCATGGTCTCCTCAAGGCTGATGCTCGAGGCCAAGGCTGGAGTTGCCGTAAAGGTGAGAGATGGGGTAAAAGATAAAAAGGCCCCGCAGCCTTCCAGTCCTTAGATCGTTCACATGGGGATTTCCAAATGTCCGAAACAAGCGTAGGGGATGACGGCGTGGTCCAGCAGTACAACGATGACTTCGGGACCAGGAAGATGTCGATAGTGCCGGTGGCGGTTGGTTCGGGCAGGAGGGGAAGCTCCACATCCAGATCGTCGGTCACGCTGGTCAAGACCTCCACCAACACGGTGTCCGTGGACTCGGGTTCCCAGGACCAGGAACAGGATATCAGGGATAGGATGAGGGAGATCTCGGTCCCGTTGGAGAAGGTGAACGTGCTGGTCACCACCAGGGCGAACTCCAATTTCAACGGCAATGACAGCATATTCGTAAATGCCCTTCAGCACATACGTGAGGAGGAGTGGGGCGGGACCCTGGGAGCGGTGAGAAAGGTGATGATCGGCACCCCATATCATTGGATCGACAGATACCTCAAGCTCGTGAGGCTCCCCTTTCCCGCGCCGGGCACGCTGGTACTCCTGGTCCACCTGCCGGCAAGAGAGGAGCTTCTGGACCCGGATACGAAACACCTGGCGGGCAAGATCGTGGGCATCGTCGGATACGCACTTGACAGCGGAGATAACCCCCAGGTCAAAGAGATAATGGATGCCTTCAGGAAAGAGGATGAGGAGGGGATCGTTCGCGGCCGCGTGACCTCCATCAAGTCATTGAAGGACCTGATGATCTACTGCGATCACATCATCCCCGGCCACGGTGAGATGTTCAGCACCAGTTACGAGTGAACCCTGCTGCCGATCACGATTTCGGAGGATAGGAGATGGATGAAAGAGGATCCGGACCCATAGAGCGCATCGCCGACGACATACTCAGTATGAGGGTGCGGGGTGCGGGGAGGATCGGGAGGGCAGCCTCCAGGGCCCTTGGAGAACTGGCCTATGGCAACGTAAGTGGAGATCTATCCTCCGACCTCAGGGAGGCGGCATCGGCGCTCCTCTCCACAAGGCCCACAGCGGTATCCCTCAGGAATGCGATCATCCTCACCCTCTCCGGTATGGCGTCGCTGGATGGCCCCGAGCTGAGGGAGGACGTGATCCGGAGATCGGGAGATTTCATCACCCGATCCAGGGATTCCGTTGAGAGCATAGGCAGGGAAGGGGCCGTCCTGATACCCGACAATGCAACCGTTCTCACCCACTGCAACTCATCTGCAGCCCTCTCGGCGATATACGAGGGGTACAAGCTCGGAAAGGTCAGGAGGGTCATCAACACGGAGACGAGGCCCTGGAGGCAGGGCCACATAACATCGAGATGGCTGGCCGGGAACGGCGTCCCCGTTACCATGATCGTCGATTCGGCGGTGAACCACATCATGAAGGATGTGGACATCGTGATGGTGGGTGCGGATACCGTAACACGATGCGGGGACCTGATCAACAAGATCGGGACCTCCCAGATCGCCCTCTCTGCGGGGGAGAATTCCGTACCCTTCCACACCTGTGCCGAGACGTACAAGTTCTCACCGACGGCCTTTGCGGGTGCGGATGTACCAATAGAGGACAGGGGGCCGAAGGAGGTGGCGGACCCGCTCAGGGTAGAGGATATGGAGGGAGTGAGATTTGAAAACCCCATATTTGATGTGACACCAGGGCGCTTCATCGATTCGATAGTAACGGAGAGGGGCCCGATATCACCGGAGGAGGCGGGGATGCGGATAGATGATATGATCCCTCCCGAACTGGTGGGCCATTTCTCCTGGCTGTGACATCAACGGATGAAAACGTAGAAATACACATTCCATGATATATCGTGAAGAAGGGGAAGATCATGAAAAAAGAGAACAGCGAGATCGATGAGGAGGATATGCCGGACACATTCAAGGTGGTCACGATCGACCTGGAAACTGCAGATTTCACCGTGGTCATGAACCGCGGTGACGCCCGTGTGCTCGGACTGAGGGCCCTGGACCGGGTCAAGGTGTCCAGGGACGACCGCTCCATCACCGCACTTGTGGAATTGACGGACTCCGTGGTCGGGGTCGGCTCGATCGGCGTATTGAAGAGGGGAGGAGGCATCCTGAAGGTGGCGGGGGGAGAGGAGGTCAGAATGGTTCCCGCCCAGAGGCCGCGGTCCATAGAGATAATCAAGAAGATCATGAAGGGTCTGGAGCTGGAGGCCGAGGAGATCCAGGTGCTGACGGAGGACATAACGAACCATCTCCTCTCGGACGTGGAGCTGGCGGCCTTCGTCACCGCCACCTACATAAACCCGATGAACAACCGGGAGATCAAGGACCTGACGATGAGCATCGTCAAGACCGGTGAGGTGATCGATATAGACGGAGAGCCCATCTACGATTTCCACTCCATAGGAGGGGCTCCAGGGAACAAGATCACCCTTATCGTGGTCCCGATCGTGGCGGCCGCAGGGCTCCTTATTCCCAAGACGTGCTCAAGGGCGATATCCTCCGCCGGGGGCACCGCGGACATCCTGGAGACGATAGCCAATGTGACGCTGCCCTCCCACCGCATCAAGAACATAACCGAGACCGTGGGTGGTGTGATCGCATGGGGAGGCGGGGTCAACATCGCACCGGCGGATGATATCATCATAAGGGCCGAATACCCCCTTGCGATAGATCCCTACTCCCAGGTGATCGCATCCGTCCTGGCAAAGAAGAAGGCAGTTGGAGCCGACTACCTTCTTATCGACATACCCACCGGGGAGAACACCAAGGTCCCGGACATGGCCCTGGCGCGCAAGTACGCGAGGGACTTCATCGAGATAGGTGACGGCATCGGGATACACGTCGAATGTGCCATCACCTACGGAGGTCAGCCGATCGGAAGGGCCATAGGCCCGGCACTCGAGGTCAAGGAGGCTCTCCAGGTACTGGAGGGTGAGACACCATCCTCAAGCGTTGTGGAGAAGGCCCTGTCGATCGCCGGGATCATTCTGGAGATGGGTGGGACGCACGAGAACGGTAAACGCAAGGCGGAGGAGATCCTGAAGAGCGGCAGGGCCCTGGAGAAGTTCAAGGAGATCATCAGGGCCCAGGGGTGCGACCTCAAGGAGATCAGTTCCGGGTCTGTCAGGGAGAGCCGATACGTCGATGAGGTCCGTGCGCCCAAGGATGGGTATGTGGCCTCGATCAACAACAGGTCGATCGTGAAGATATGCAGGGCCGCCGGCTGTCCACACGAAAAATATGGTGGGATCTACCTACACAAGAAGAAGGGCGACAAGGTGAGGAAGGGCGATCTGCTTTACACCGTCCACTCCGACCACAGGAGAAAGCTTCAGACGGCCCTGAGCGTCTCAAAGAAGCTCGAACCTATCTACATCGAAGGAATGGTGATAGAGAGGGTTCCCCGGGACGGCCATCACATAATATAAACGAGAGTAGGTCCATCCAAGGTCATCCAGGCTGCGATCGTATGGTTGGTGGTCAAACTTGAGGTTTCGAAGGAGAAGGCGGATGGGATGGTTCAGGCGTCTGCTAAGGAGGCCCTACCGGTTCAGGCAGGTCCAGCGGGAGCTCAGGCGCGAGGGGAGCGTGAGACTTCCCGTCTCTTTCTACGGGAAGGGCGACATACTCGAAAAGGATACCTGGAGGGGGTACCTGAAGAAGTACAACCCCCAGGACCTTATGGAGTCCATGGACAAGCTGTACCAGAAGGGGATACTCGGCCAGGCGGGGATCCCGATCCCCGAGACGTTGATGACGGTGGCCTCCGAGGAGGAGCTGATACCATTTCAGGATTGGCTGGCCACCAGAAAAGAGGGGTTCGTCGTCAAACCCAGCCAGGGCCACGGCGGCACCGGGATCCTCGTGGTGCAGAGGATCGTTGCCAGGAAGTTCATACTCATATCGGGAAAGGGCGTTGACGCCCCCTATCTGGTCCGCCATGCGATGAGGATAATCAACGGCAGATATCTGGGAGGCACCCCTGATACCGCCATGATCGAGGAGAGGATCATCCTCTCCAGAAGGCTGAGGGAGCTGGCGACGATGGGCCTTCTGGACATCAGGGTGGTGATCTTCAAGGGATTCCCGATCATGGCGATGACCAGGCTTCCCACCAAGGGTTCAGGTGGCAAAGCAAATGTCCATCAGGGCGCCTTCGCTGCAGGCATATCGATATCGGAGGGGCGTATAATCTCGGGAACGATAGGCAGGAAAAGCTCCAGAAAGCATCCCGGGACCGGGCGCTCCTTGGTCGGCTTCGGCTTCAACATGTGGGAGGAGATCATGGAGACGGCATCCGCCGCCTCGGACGCCATGGGAATGGGTTTTGCAGGCGTGGACCTGGCGGTGGACGATAAAAAAGGAGTTCTGGTCATCGAGGTGAACAGGAGGCCGGGACTGGAGATCCAGAACGCCAACAGGGCGGGGTTGAGGCGGAGGATACGTTTCGTCGAGAGGATGATCAGAAAGGAGAAGATGGAGGTATCGGCGATAGGTCCCGGCATAAAGGCGGAACTGTCCAGGAACTGGGACAAGATCGGGTGGGGTGCTGGCGGTGGAGACGACGAAGAGGAGTAATCGGTAGATTCATCCAACCTTCGCGAAAGTATTCGCTCAGATGACGACTATTCCGGAGAATAGTCTTATCTTCGCCGAGGTATCGGCTCAGATCAAGAGTGGTCCTCGGGGGAGGATTCCACCACCACCTTGATCTCCGTGCCGCCTTTCATGAACAGAATATAGCCGTACCGGTTCAGCCGATCCAGCGCCTTGTCTATCGTCCTTCTCTCGATATCAGGCATGATGCTCTCCCTGGGGACCCGATCGACACCTGTCTCCTCGGCAGACATCCTCAGTCGATAGTATATCCTCCTGTCGAGGTCCTTCAGCCTCTCCCTCCAGGGGTGGGACCTCATCCCCCCGTACCTCTCCTCCTCCTTCTTTCTCCCCACCTCCTCCATTCCCTGCTCCATCAGAGCGTAGTACAGCCGCTCTCCTTCGTCCAGGGGGTTCTCCAGGGGCCTCACGTATTTTCCCGTGCGAAATACCCTCCCAACGTTCAACCTGGCCAGCGATAACGCGATCCTCACGGAGGCCATCTGGTCTGGCAGCCCCAGCCCGACCGCGTCGAACATGAGGGACTCTCCCCTCTTCTTCACCCTGCCCATCATCTCCTCGACCATGTTCTCCGCCGGGGGAGGAGTATACAGCGCGGTCAGCTGGAAATCCAGAACGTCCAGGTCCAGCTCCGGAAGGCGGCCCCTGAACTGGGCCTCCCTGAGGATGAACGGAAGCTGGATGGGTATCTTCTCCCTGGTCCACGCGTCGGTAACACGGTGGGGATGGACCAACGTGAAGCACCCCTCATCGGACCTGTTCCTCCCTATGGACCTCACGGTGGTGAGCGAATCCACCTTGGTGAAGTAGTATGGCGATCTGGACCTTATCCGGAACTCGGCGGGGAGCTGGGCAAGAACGGTATCTGCAACGTTACGGGGCGTCCCCTTGGACAGGTCCCTTGTTACCTCAAGCCCCTCCGAGCCGATGCCCCCGCCCCCGTACAGCGATGATGGGGCCGACACCATCAGAAGCGCCATCACCTTGTCCAGCATATCCTCCTGGGCAGATCTCCATGATCTCGATATCCTGTCGAGGAACTCGTCCCTGGGAAGCTCGGGGGAGGGCAGGGCCAGCACCGCAGGGGCCGCGGATTCCACCTCGGCCACCAGCAGTTTCCTGGGCTCCTCCTTCCCCTTGACGAAACGGCCCCGATCCACCGAGATCCTCTCGGAAACACGTCCAGGCTCCACCGATATGAAGCTGCCCTCATCTATCGAGGAGCGGAGGTCGCGTGGAACGGTGTAAACGTAGCTCCCATAGACCTCCGTGAACTTGGACTTCAAAAGCTTGAACGTATTGGTTCCCACGTAGTGAACGAAACCGGTATGGCTCATTGCCTCATTGAATATCAGGGACCGCTCCAGCTGACAGAACTGTGCACCCATATCCCGATCCCTCAACCTGAAAGGGCTCATCAGCAGGTAATGGTCATCCATCTCCTTTTACTTTTTTCCTGCTGATGCCCAGGGGTCCGCCCCTTTCCCTTCGTTTCTGCCTGAGGAACTTTCTGAAGCTCATCTCCAGGTTGATGTCCATCCCCTCTCTCGAGAAGTATACTCCGCTCAACCGCCTGAGATCGGAATATGAGTCCAGGTCCAGGGTGATCTCCGGTGGGGCATACCCCACCCTCAGGTCGATCCCGGCGTTCTTTGAGAAGGCCCTCTCCGCCTCCGAGATCGTGAGCTTCCACCTGACCGCCCTGAGCAGTGGGGCACCGAAGTGCCACATCAACCAGGGGTAGGCCAGCGGGTTCGCGCCCATCTTGCGAAGCGAATAGAACCGGTCGACCAGCTTTGGGTTGACCGATGAGGTACGGTACAGGAACAGGTTGCCCATCATGAGCTCTCTCCTCATTCCACCCTTTCCGAAGACCCCCCTGTCGTCGATAAGCGGTATGCCGAACTTGTTGAGATTTCCCTTCTTTGGATGGTTCGGCCCTACGGAGCCCAGATGTTCCACGTCGTGCTCGACGATATATTCTCCCAGCTGTTCCCTGCTCCCCATCCCCCAGATGATATCGCCCTCGAAGGCTTTCACGTCGCTTCGCTCTATGAAATCGGATATGCCCTTCGGGGTAAGGAGCGGCACGTCCCCTCCAATGAAAAGGATATGTTCCCCATCGTATGATCCGTCGATCAACGCCTCCCTTCCCTTGATGAGGTTCCTCCCGAGGGTGCTGCCCTGTTCCAGGACCCTGACCCCGGCCAAACCGCTTCGCTCCAGCTCGTGTTTCAGCTGTCTCCTGGGCCCCACCACGACAAGGTGGTCCGGATCGATGTGATCGGATAGAAGCAAATTCTGTATCACCAGGGAGATCGGGGACCTGCCCTCCCGGGAGAGGAACAGCAGCAGATCACGCTTGTTCCTTCTGTAGAGGCGGTCCCCCGTCTTCCCCGCGAAGTACAGGACCCTTTTCAGGAAATTTATATTTCTGACGGAGGTGAGGGAAGGGTGCAGGTAGAGCAGTGATTTGTTCTCGCCCACGATGTAGTCATCCCTGTTGATCACGGAGGCGAGGTTGGCCTCCAGAGCTTCCGTATCCATCTTCCAAAGATGTGGTCTTCTCATTCTGTGATAGAGGTCTCTGCGTTTTCCCCTCCTGATCTGGCTTGCTATTCGGGCCGTCCCCGCAAGGACCACCGTTCCGTAGACCTCTTTGGCCATCTCTTCATCCTCTATGCTCTCGGGGCACCATATGAACGGTGGACGATTTAACCTTGATGCACGGCCCTGAGCGGAGCCAGAAGATGGATCCTATACACAATTAACCAAAATGGTTATCTATTGCACATCCGGTACAATACAGGTCAAGAGGCAGATCATGCATTCGGCCGAAACGAGATCCAGGGTGCTTTCCATATGCGCCGTAACGTCCCTTCTACTCGTAGCCTTGCTTACAGGTACGGTACAGGCACAGGGCGATCGCCCGATGGGGGAGGAGGTGGCGGAGATCGTGGTGAATGAGGATATCCCCTCAAGGGATGGGGAGTATCAGGTCCCCCTGATCAACGGCCTTGAGTACCTTGCCATCGGCCCGCAGGAGTTCGCCGAGACCATGGCCCCCCTCATCGAGTGGAAGACGAACAAGGGCGTGAAGGCCGCCTATATCCCCCTCAACGGACCTGAAGGGATCCTCGAACCGGAGAACGAGCCGTGGGGACGCGATGAACCCGAGCAGATAAGATCCTTCATCACGGCGATGTGGAAGAATCACATGAACTTAAAATGGGTCCTTCTCGTGGGCGACGGGGAGATCATCCCCATGAGGAACACCTTCGTCAACGGCTCCTACGACCCCGCAGTTGATAACGAGAAGAACTTCGTTCTGACCGATTACTACTACGCTGACCTGCAGGGGACATGGGACGATGTCAGCAGGAACGAGGTGTTCGGTGAGGAGGGGGAGATCGAGTGGAACCCCGATGTGTACGTCGGCAGGTTCCCCGCATCGAACGTGGAGGAGCTCTCGATAATGGTGGATAGACAGCTCGGCTATGAGATCGACCCCCCCGTGGGGTCCTGGGCGCGATCGGCGCTGCTCGTGGGGTCCCTGATGGATCGACCCAACATCAAGGACAATCTGGATACAACGATGGTGGATGAGGGATACAACGACTACAAGGACAACGGGTACGAGGTCGTCACCAAGGTGGATGCCCTGCTGCCGGACCACGTGACCTCGTACATCCTTGCCGATTACCCGCAGTTCCAGTACGGGGGATACTCCCAGCTCTTCGATACCCTGAACAGTACCACCTTCGAATCCTACTTCGAGATGGGGTTCTCCACCGCCCTGCTCGCATGTCACGGCGACTCCAATGGAAACTGCACGGAATACAAGGGCGAGGGTGGAGGGGCGCTCCCATACTGGCTGGACGAGGCAGACTATTTCGATTACGAGATGGCCGAGACCATTGAGAACGGTAGAAGGGTGCCCCTGGTGTACATCTCCAACTGTGATTCCCTCAACTTCTCCGAGGAGGACGACACCAATATGGAAAGGCTTCTGAGGAACCCGAATGGAGGGGCGATAGGGTTGATAGGCGCTACGACCACCACGTACAGGGGAGAGTATATCGATGGGGGCTCCTACGGCAACTGGTGGTTGGCCCAGAAATACTTCGAGCTGTTATACAACGTGACATCGCATCCCGCGGAAGCTCTCTACATGCAGAAGGCGGCGTATGAGGAGTACATATGGGACGTGAGGGATTATACGATCGAGGAGTTCAGGATGCACAGGATCGATAACCTGGCCTACAATCTCCTTGGAGACCCGGAGGGGCCCATCTGGCTTGACGTGCCCAAGACGTTCTCAGCATCGCTCCCCACCCCATACGATCAGGACAACAACACATTCAGGGTGGAGGTGTACGACAAGGCCACCGGCGTTCCCGTCGAGGGGGCACTGATAACGTTGATAGACCCCTCCGACCCGGAGCTCTACATCAGGAAGACCACGGATGATATGGGCGTCGCCGAGTACATCCTGATCAGGGAAAGCCTGGACCCCCTCAGCATCACCATCGACCATCCCAGGTTCATCCCGCTGATCGAGGAGATCGAGGTGGTCTCCTACAGGAACGTGGAGATCCTTCAGGAGATGACCCTGAACCCGGCCATCCCATGTGAGGGTAAGGACCTCGTCGTCCATCTCAAGGTCAGGAACTCGGGCTCGGTCGACCTCTACAATTTCGTGGTGACCCTGAACATCTTGGAGGTCACCCCGGACGGGAGATACATGAGGACCAAGGATGACCTCCCCAGGCCGATCCCGATCCTTCGGGTGAACCAGACCCTGGACCTGAACTTCACCTTCCCCCCCTCATATATCCTCTCGGGTTCCAGCATCATTATGGCTGAGGTGGCGCCCCCATATATGCCCTCACACGTCCTGATCGAATCTGATACTACGGACAACGTGCTCGAGAGGAGGGTCCAGGTCAATGACCCCCTTTACTTCAAAGGGACCACCATACCCAATCAACTTCTGAAGGAGGATACGCCCCTCTCCCAGGACACCGGCACACTGGACCTCTCGCCGTACCTCTGGGACAATGACAATTTCCCGGAGGTTCCCATCACAGCCTGGGTCAGCGACGTACAGGGGGGCTTCGATGCGGTGATAACGGGCATGGAACTTGAGATAATACCACATACCAACTGGAACGGCAACGGGGCGCTCAACGTTACCGCATCGGATGGATCTTCCCTCGATACGCGTACGATCCAGGTCAGGGTCGAGGCGGTGAACGATCCACCCGAGTTCTTCTACTGCCCCGAGACCCTCACGGTGAGCGAGGACCATACCACCAATTTCACGGTGATTCTGGGGGACATCGATTCGGGATCGCTGACCCTTACGTCCAACATGATGGACCTGAAGATCGGCGATCATGAGGATATCGAAAAAGGTTTCAATATATCGATCTCACCCGATGATGATCTCGTGGGTGAGTCGCTGATCACGTTCACGGCGTATGACAGCGAGGGGCTGAACGCCACCTACATCATGAGGCTCGAGGTGACACAGACGAATGATCCCCCTACCATCGAGGAGATCCCACAGGTGAACTGCACCCAGGGGTCCAGTGAGCTTATCGAACTCTCCATCTGGGATGTGGACCTTGATGTGGAATTCACAATATACATGGAATGGGATAAATATAACTTCACCTCGAATTCCACCAGTTTCCTCTACAAGGTTCCGTCCGATGCGAAGCCGGGGGAATACAAGGTTGATATCTGGGTCACGGATGAACACGGGGCCACCACGGCCGGCTCGTTCATGCTTCTTGTGGAGGAGAGGGACAACAGCGACCAGAACTCGTTCATCTTCATCATGATCGTGCTGGTCATGGTCATGATCGTGCTGTATGGGGCGTTCATCAAGATACAGGAAAAACGCCAGAAGGAGATGGTGGAGCAGGTGGGAACGAACAGGCCGCTTGAGGCCAGGGCGCTCACCACCGAGACGTTCGAAGAGGAGGAGGAGGAGGAGGAGGCCATAGTGGCCCCGCCCGTACCGTCGGATGTGGAGGGGGACATCGCACGCAAGATGCAGGATAGGGAAGATTTGGACGAAACGGTAGTTTCGTCTGACCCTCAAGGCGGCTACCTTGAGGAAAGTGTCGACTCGGAGGAGGAGGATGAGATCGTGGTCGTATCGCCTCCGATGGCGGAGGTTCCCACACTGCTTTCAGACGACCTGGACGAGCTTGCGGACGACCTCTTCGACGATTGAACGCATATGCACAATCCTTAAATAACAAAGGGTGATGTATGGCTGCAATCGAGGAACTGATATGTCTATCAAACCCCTTCAGGCGCTCAACAACTCCCTCCAGAACAGGGTAATAGTTGAACTCAGGGCGGGCAGGGAGTTCCGCGGAACCCTGGACGGTTTTGATATCCACATGAACCTCGTCCTGAAGGGAGCCGAGGAGCTTGTGGACGGCGAGGTGGTGAGCCAGGCAGATATCACCATCGTTCGCGGGGACAACGTAGTATACATATCACCTTAGGGAGGTGCAAAGATGTCAAAGGGCACTCCATCCATGGGAAAGAAACAGAAACAGACCCACTTCAGATGCAGAAGATGCGGAAAGCACGCCTATCATATCAGGAAGAGCAAGTGCGCCTCCTGCGGATATGGAGACACGGCCAAGCTCAGGAACTACACCTGGGCCAAGAACCACTGATCCTCATCTCCTGAAGCTTCCGCTGGAGAGGTTCGCATCGCTCCACTTATTCTCAATGCCACGAGATAGCAGCATTATTGCTCCCAGTTCCACGCTGACAACCACTGCAAGCCCCACAAGCGAGACCCAGAACATGCTCTCCATAAGGTAGGAGAGGACCGTTGCGGACATCAGGGGGAGAACCGTGAAAAGCAGGTATTTCATGAACACCGTGGAATCAAAGAGCATGGAATTCGTCCAGAGCCCGGTCAGATAGGCTGTGACAAAGCCCATGTAGGGAATGGACACGAGCATCACCGGGAGTCCGATGAGGATGCCGCTCCACTCTCCCAGCAGGGCCGCAATGACAAGCACCACAACCAGCGATATGGGCGTGGATATCAACACGTGTCCCAGCAGCTTCATCCTTATCATCGCAGGGGTGGTGATCGGAAGGGTCTGGTCGAAATCGAGGTAATCCATGTTCACCAGGTTGGAGTAGATCGATACGGTGAAAAAAGATACCATCACCGAGAAGAACACCATGTTGAACTGGATCGGGGCCCCCTCTATACCTCCGATGATCCCCGCCATTGCCAGTATCACGGCCATGGGTATGACAAGTGAGAATATGATCCTGATGTAACCCCTGCCCCTTATGAGATTGATCACCTCCCTTGAGAACAGGCCCCTTTTCAGCGGGGTCATAACATTGTTCAATCTCCTGTAAATTGAGACATACGACCCCACAGCTCCCGTGGTCACGTTCATGGTGCCCCCGTCGAAGATGAATACGCCCAGAGCGATGTAGAACAGCGACACGCCAAGGGACAACGGGAGGTAGGCCCAGCTGTTCTCGAGAATGCCCAGCAGGGGGATGACGAAGGCATCCAACCTGCCCGTAAAGACCTGTAACGATATGAGCGGGATAAAACCCACCCCTATCATGAGGAGCATGGGCCTGCGCCTGTGTGCCATGGCCGATGAGACCAGGAGGCTGAGCGAGATGCCCATGAGGAACGCGGACCATTGGTGAGTGCATATCAGGAGGTACCTCCATGGGTCCATTCCCCTTGCAACCGTTCCCAGGCCGAGGCCTGCCGAGAGGGGGATCAGGACCAGGAGGATGTAGAATATGAGGTCGTGGATGAAGTATGAGATATACATCCTCCTGTGGCTCACGGGCTGGTACATCACCGACGCCGCGAGCATGGTCACCGGTCCCAGAGCCCGTTCGATGAAATCCTTTCCCAGAAATGCGAGGCCGCCCATGGATATCCCGAAGAGGAAGAGCCCCGTCATGATCGCCGTATGGAGGTTCTCGTAGGTGATGGAATAGGCTATGACCGGGACGAAGACGTACCCTGCCAGGGCGCCCAGGAATACCATCTGCGGGAACAGAAGGAGCGAGAATGCTGATGAGAACGAGGAACGGAGCCTGAGCTCCTCCAGCAGAAACAGCCTCACAAGCCCCGCCATGGATGACGGTACCGGCTTGCCATGGTTAAATCGTTTTTGGGGTCCTTATGCGCGATGGGAACTACCTCGACTTGTTGAAGTAGTTGGCCATGTACGTGAATATGCCTCCTCCAACTATCAGCGGCCAGGCTTTATCCGGGTTCCCTTTTGAGGCTTCCACTATACCCCATATGATGATCGCCATGCCCACGGGCGTTACGAAATGGTATCCCCACCTGAGGAGATAGAATATTCTGGCCGGGGTGGATACTCGCCTTCTGGTTGGCGATGGTGGTGCCTTTGCGCCGGTTGTCCTTGGAGGGGCTCTTCTCGCTGTGGGTCTCACACTCTGCTGCATGTCATTCGCCTCACTTTACACGAGTAGGAATGGCCGTTTGATTAATGAACGTTTTGTCTGTCTTTAATTAGGAACATCTCTCTGTGGTCGATGTTGGCGTCGTCGAACACCTCTCCCCGCGGTGAGAAGCCGAATCTCGAATAGAACTCGAGGGTGGTGAGTTGAGCATGAAGGTATATCTCATCGACGCCCCTCTTCCAGGCGTATTCCACAAGGTACTCCATTACGGCCGAGCCCACGCCTCTCTCCTCGTATTGTGGTAAAACTGCCAGCCTCTCAATTTTGGCCTTGCCGCCGGGAAATCTTATCCTGGCGCAGCCGGCGGGGACGCCGTCTGATAAGGCTATGATATGCTCCGCGTCCTCGTCCAGCCCGTCCCACTCCCTGTCCGGGGGGACGTCCTGTCCTTCCACGAAGACGATGTGGCGGATCCGGAACACGTCGTCCAGCTCGGCGGGGTTGTCGATGTGGCGGACCTCAAGGTGTGCCATATTGGAGTATTCTCACGATACTATTATTCGATTTCCGTTGGTCTGATAGAAAAGGTTTTATCCATGTAGTTATATATTATTATATAACTCCCATTGGTGGAAGCATGCAGAAAGTGATTCATTATCCCAGATTGGATACGGTCCTCATGGTCGAGAGGCACATTCGCGAACACTCCGGTGAATTTGGTAAGAAATCATTATGGACGGACCTCCCCAGGAAGATGATGTATCAGACCTATTGCGTTGTCTTCGATTATCTTGAAGAATCCGGAAAGATAGCCAGGGACCGTGAAGGGAATATATGCTGGATATGGAACCCGGACCTTGTCAAGAGATATTTATCGGATGAAAGCCTATCCATCAGATAGGTGTGCGTTGCATGAAAGCCAGGGTTGTATTCGCCGACCCCAAGCTCCTTGAAACATACAAGGAACTTGAGGATTCCAGAAGCGATGAGAAAAAACTACATATGTGGTTGAATAAAGCCTTCGATGATATTGCCCAAGATTGTTTCTGCGGGATACAGATCCAAAAAAAATTGATCCCCAAGAAATATATCAACGAATATGGCATAGATAATCTATGGAAATATGATCTGCCTACTGGTTGGAGATTATTGTATTCCGTTGCAAGGGATGAGATCATCATCGTTGCAATCGTTCTGGAATGGATGTCTCATAAGAATTATGAAAAGAGGTTCGGCTATTGACCTCATGCACTACGATCCCGAAATAGATCACGTTTGTTCGAGATGCTGCATTCTATCAACTTCCCAGGAGATATATTATAATGAGTGATGGAGGGAACATACACCTGCGTACAGGACTGCCCCTCCATCATGACGGGAGTATCAGAAGAAAGGTTGAATGCGTGATGAATCAGGTGAAAAATATTATCTTCCATCCCGTCTGATGGTAAACATTGCCTGATCGATTATTTAAACAGTGAGGAGGGGGCCGAGAAAGTGAAAAAACCCTATGGATCGTTCAGGGATCCCCCCGTGGTTTGACCGTGTTCCCCTCGACCATCAGTACGACGGTCCTCTCCTCTGCCCTGGTCCTGTGCTCCACTCCCCTGGGCACCGTGAAACCCTGATGGGGCAGGAGCTCTATGGTCTCATCCTCCAGGTCCAGCAGGAGCTTTCCGGTCACCACGAAGAAGAACTCATCCTCCAGATCGTGGTGATGCCAGTGGAACTCACCTTCGAATATACCCATCCTCACAAGTGAATCGTTCACCTTCAAGAGGGTGAAGTTGGTCCATTTCTCCGGGGTGTTTCGATCCAGTGCCTCGGTATCGATGACCTGCATGTGTCCTTTACCGTCCATATGTTCACCGGGCCGGTGGATGAACGTACGAAGTTATCTGATTTGGGATGGCCTAAAGGCCCGTGTGCATCATGGGCCAGTAGACGTCGTAATCTTCGTCATTTTTTAGGTAATCCCTCTCCGCCTCTATCAGTTTGTAGTGACCCATCTCCATATTGGAGAGGTACCTGAGCTTGCTGTCCAGGGCCGAGTCGTGCTCGTACATATCGGCAAGTCCCAGGTAGAATTCCGATGCTGCCTTCTCCGCAGCCATCACCTGATCGAATATCTCGCTGATGAGGGTCTCACCTTCTTCTACCTTGACCTCGGGGAGTGGTACCGGGGTATCCGCCTTGATATCTATCTCCGTTTCCGGGAACTCCCTTGCGTACAGCTCCTTGATGAACGCCTGATGCATCCTCTCCTCCTTTGCCAGGAACTCAAGTCTATACTTCAGGTAGTTGTTCTTGACCATCTGGGAGAGGTCGTTGTATATCCTCTCGCTCTCGATCTCCGCCTTGTATCCGGCCGTCAACAGCTCCTGTACGGAAAAGCCCTGAATATCCATAATGATCGAACTCCAATTATCTACTGGACATGGCATCGCCTGATCACTTAATAATATGTCCCCACAAATTGGAGAGGCGATCCAAACAGTGTTAAATATCAACTATGATCAGGATATCCGGACGACCTTCCAGTCGTCTCCCACCCATACGCCGAAAAGCGTGGCGTTCATTTTCCACGATCGAAGGAGGTCCATGGATCTGGATAGATGGTCCATATGCTCCTCCTTTGACACGGGGTTGCCCGCACAATCATGATGGGATACCAGTACGACGTTGCCGGAGCCGTGTTTCTCCACGGAGATCAGGACGCGGTCCCTGATCGACCTGATAAGCTCCTCCGGCCCGTTGGCCAGTATGCCGTCAGGCCCCGGTTCCGTGATCATATCCACGTGATCGACACCGAACTGATCCTTCGCCCATTCGATCAGGGGAAGCTGCGTTCTTCCATCCATACAGTTGATCACCGTAGCAAATGTTCCTTCTGCCAAAGATATCACCTCTATCTATTTTTTACATATATCGGAAAAGATATCAATTGCCCTTGTAGATGGTCAATGCCTGGTCAACGGACCTGTTGCCGATCGTTATCGCGGAGATGGCGTCACACATCCTTACAGCCTCATCCAGGGACTTCTGATGTATGTTCCTGCCCGTGGCATTGCCCACCGCACCCGATATGAAGATCTGATCGTGGAGCCTCTGCAGGAACGACCTCACGTCCGTGGACGACCCGCCGGCGCAGACCACACCGGTCCTTCCGGCTGCGGCCACGGCCTCCTTGAACACCTCGGGTTGCTCCTTCCCCTCCGCCTTTGGATAATTGACCTTCACGAAGTCCGACCCAAGGCATGCGGCAACCCCGCAGGCTCCCGCTATTAGATGGGGGTTCGTCTCATCCTCCACTGACTTGCCCCTGGGGTATATCCAGAGCACTGTGAGAAGTCCGTACCTGTGTGCGTTGTGGATGAGCTGGGCGGCCTGCTGAAGCATCTGATCCTCGTCGTCCGAGCCGATGTAGATCGTGTAACCAACGCCCAGAATGTTGACGTTGTGCTCCATCTTCATCTCATAGACCTGCTCGAGGTCGTACCACTCCGTGGAGAACGGATCGGCGTGCGAGGCCTTTACCAGATTGGTCTTGGAGTTGACCTTCACCAGATAGGGGACCTTTCTGTAATCCATCCCATACCTGGAGATGAGTCCCAGCTGGGTGGCGAAAACACCGATCTTGCCCCTCTTGGCTATCCTGAACAGGTGCTCCGGGTCCTCATCGTCCTGATGGATCCCTTCCCCGTAGAAATCACCGTTCAGGTGCTCCACCTTCTGGTCCCCGGCGAAGAGCATTAGCTTCCCCGTGTTATGGGTGGCCTTGAGATAGTTCTTGATGTACTCCTTTCTCATCTCCTTGGGAACGTCCAGAGGCACCTTAACATCCTTTTCGGTCAACATGATATTCACCCGCTTATCATGCCATTAGTTATTTCTTCACTATAAATCCTTCTGCAAACACCGTGAGGTGGTATGGTCTCCGATCGACTGGAATTGGATAGTGCCTTGATGATGGAGGGATTTGGATTAAACGTCAAATACGATTAAATACACATTTCCGTTTCCATGTATGTTGAGCCCGCAGGTGTCTAAATGATGAGAATTCCCGGTAGGTCCATGGTGTTTGCTTCGATCCTTCTCATGTTGCTTTTCTTCCCCGTTCCGGAGGCGGGTGGAGAGGACGCGGTCACGGGGCGCATCCAGATATCGGACGGCCTTCCCCAGGAAACTGCTTCCTTCAGCACGGTGGAGGTGTTCGACTCCGACCGCAACGGACTGGATGAGATCTTCATGGGTGGCGCCGGCTTCGCCAATTCACAGGTTCGGGTGGAGGGGATCAGGGCCTATGAGTACGACAGCTCACTTGGGCGCTGGATGGAGTTCGGGTCGGGCCTGCCCGGGGACGGCTCGGGAGAATACTACGGTGCGATAGGCCTTGGGGATATCAACGGTGACGGGGAGATGGACATCGCCGCCCCCAAACCCAGCAGGTGGTACGATATCGATACGGCAGAAAACGGCATAGATATTTACACAGGGGACGGCTCTGGGAACTTCGAGTTCCTCCACACGATCTCCCTTCCTGACACCTATATCGGTTCATCGAACGAGGCCGAGATTTACGACCTTGACAGCGACGGGCACGGCGATATTATCGCGTCCACATACCGTGGCGTTAAGATCTGGTTCGGGGACGGCACGGGCACAAATTGGGATGACAGAAGCCCGATACTGGTCATCTCGGGAGATCTTGAGGTGAGCGGTGTGGGGATAGGGGACCTCAACAACGACGGACTTCTCGACGTGGTCGCCACACCCTATCAGGGATCCACCAACGTGATGATGTACATACAGATGACCGGAAGGAACTGGAACCAGGTGGACTTCAAGGAGACGGATAACGGCTTCGGCGTCAAGGTACAGGACCTGGACGGCGATGGGAACGACGATGTTGTATACGGCACCCGGACGGAGGGCATCAGGGCCTGGCTTGGCCAGGGAACCACCAACCTTCAGGGGTTCCCCTGCACGGATGCATCCGCCGGCCTCCCCGATACGGGCGGCGATTACGACCAGGTTGAACTGGGAGATGTTAACAACGACGGAAAGCCTGACCTGATAGTATCAGGGGACAGGGACGAGATCGCCCAGCTCTTCATAAACGACCTTCCAACAGGGTGGACGGAGATATTTACAGGCGACGACAGGCTCGTCGTGGGTGGAACCGCCTACGGCGCCAACTTCGGCGATTGGGACGGGGATGGGAACCTCGACATCGCCGCCTGTGCCTGGGAGGGAGGCGCTGACGCCTGGATAGTGACACGTGGTTCCACGGTCTCCAATGTACCTCCCGTTGCAGATGCGGGCCCTGCCCAGACAGCAGACCTGGGAGACGTGGTATATCTGGACGGCTCCGTGAGCACGGATCCGGACGGGACGATAACGGAGTGGGATTGGGAATGTACCTCCCACGGCTACGTTGTACTCGAGAACGATGACGGCCCGACACCATCCTTTACATCGGAGCAGGAGGGAGAACATCTG
>JAUVCY010000309.1 GCA_030595585.1 Thermoplasmatota archaeon | reverse complement strand
AGGTCCAAATGCGTCAAATGCGGCACCTCCTTCTGGTCGGCGGATCCCGACAGGTCCGTCTGCGGCGAGCCGGCATGCATTGGAGGTTACCAGTTCATCGGTGGAAAGAACTGCACGCACGTCATGGATTTCATCGGTGTCTGGAAGAGGTTCTCGGATCTTTTCGAGAAGAGGGGTTACACTCCCATCAAGAGATATCCCTCCATAAGCAGATGGAACCCAACATCCGATTTCACACTTGCCTCCATTACCGATTTTCAACCCTACGTGGTCAGGGGGGCGGTAAAACCTCCGGCGAATCCCCTTGTTGTGCCCCAGACCTGCATGCGGTTCAACGACGTGGATAACGTGGGCATCACCGGCAGGCACAACACCGGTTTCATCATGATAGGACAGCACGCTTTCGTCCCCGAGGAGGAGTTCGATCAGGCACGGTATTTCGACGATATCCACGCCTGGTTGATCGAGGGAATGGGCATTCCCCTGGAGGACATCGTCTACCACGAGGATGCCTGGGCTGGTGGAGGTAATTTCGGCTGTTCCCTGGAGTTCTTCTCCAAAGGCCTGGAGATCGGAAACCAGGTCTACACCATGTACGAGAGGGAGGGGGATGAGCTGAAAGGGCTAGACATAAGGGTGCTGGATATGGGGATGGGCCAGGAGAGGCCGGCATGGTTCTCACACGGCACACCCACATCCTACGAGCCGAACTTCCCCACGGTAATGAAGAGGTTGTTCCACATAGCGGGCATCCAGACCGATGGTGAGGAGAAGGAGATGATGGCCGCGTTCCTCCCGTATTCTGGACTCCTCAATATGGAGGAGGTGGATGACATCGGTTCCGTCTGGACCGATATAGCCACCAGGATGGGCGTTGACCTGCCGCTCCTGAAAAAGAGCGTTCTATCACATGCGGGATTGTATTCGATCGCAGATCACAGCAGAACACTTCTATTTGCCCTGGGGGACGGAGGGCTTCCATCGAATTCCGGAGGAGGGTATAACCTCAGACTGATATACAGAAGGGCGATGGATTTCATACAGACAAATGGCTGGGACATCGATATCGGCGACGTATGCCAATGGCATGCACAATACCTGGTCCCACAGTATCCGGAGATGCTGGGATCCATCAATGAGGTCAGGCAGATACTGGACCATGAGAAAGAGAAGTACTTCTCCAACAAGGAGAAGGCGACCTCCACCGTGAAGAGATTGAAAATGAAGGAGGAACAGGGCGGGAGAATCAAGATCGACGATATGCTGAGGCTTTACGATTCCCAGGGGATAACACCGGATCTCCTGAAGGCATCGGGACTTGACCTTGAGGTTCCACCTGATTTCTTCAAACGGGTGACCGAGCTTCATGAGAACTCCGGCGCAAAGGCCCAGACTGTTAAGGACCTCAAGATCGAGCTGGGCGAACATCCGGAGACAGGGGCACTCTATTTCGACGATTATCTATATCTGGAGTTCAGGGCGAAGGTGCTTGAGGTCATGGACGGGCACGTGCTCCTGGATTCCACGGCCTTCTACCCGACATCGGGTGGGCAGCTTCACGATGTCGGCACTCTCGTTGGCCCGACCACGATCGAGGTTGTGGAGGTGTTCAAACAGGACCACCTGATCGTCCACAGGGTTTCGGGCGACATGACGGGCTGGGCTGCCGGGATAGAGGTCTCGGGATACGTGGATGAGGGACGAAGACGCCAGCTGGCCCAGCACCACACTTCCACCCACATGATCAATGGTGTGGCCAGAAATGTCCTGGGGAACCACATCTGGCAGGCCGGTGCGGAGAAGACCGAGGAGAAGGGGAGGTTGGATATCACCCATTACAAGACCCTTACCGCAGATGAACTCGACCGGATCGAGAGGGATGTCAACGACATCGTAACCGCATCCATACCGGTAGAATCCATGCTGCTTCCAAGGGATGAGGCCGAGAACCGATTCGGCTTCAGGCTGTATCAGGGCGGGGCGGTTCCGGGCGAAACGCTCAGGGTGATACGTATCGATGACCTGGACACGGAGGCCTGCGGAGGTACACATCTGAGAAATACGTCCGAGGCGGGAAGGATCACGATAACGGGCGTCAAGAAGATACAGGATGGGATACTCAGACTTGAGTATGTGGCAGGAGAAAGGGCCCTTGAGATGTATCACACGGACCTGAAAGACCTGACAGGGCTGATGGAAGTCATGGGCCTGGAGGAGAGCGGAGCGATCATGGAAGCAGGGGGGTCGATATTCTCGATATGGAAAAAGCTCCGTAAATATCGGTCCAGGGCCAAAAAGATCAAGGACCCCGAGAGATCGGCGGAGGCAAGGGAGGAATTGCTGGGATCGATATCATCGTCCCCTGCCCTCCGTTACGTGGAACGCTTCAAGGATATGGGGAGACCGGATGAGGCGTCCATAGTTGGATCGGGTGTGATAGATGTGGATATCGCAAGGCCCAATCAACACCTATCCGATCTCTCCGCTGTTTTTTCCGTACAGCGAACCCAGCTTCTGAGGACCTACGTCAGGTTCATGAACGATCTGGTGGAATGGATAGATGAGCTTGGCCAATGATCCCGATATGAAAGATGTTAAACCGGCGGGAATGAATATCCAAGAGGTCCCATACTCAGATTTTCATGGCGTGATAATGGGACGGTAGAGGAGAAATAGTATCAGGGTAAAATAGTACGGAAACGGTATATCCCTCCACATCGATCCATATATTAGATCGAACAGGTCTGGTGGATACAATGAAAGCTATCCTCATCGTTGATGATAATGAGGCCGACAG
>JAUVCY010000165.1 GCA_030595585.1 Thermoplasmatota archaeon | reverse complement strand
AGGTCCAGCAGATCGTAAAATACGGTATCCTCGTCCATGAAGAACACCTCCTGCGGATCCGATTCTATCACCGGGGGGAGGTCCAGGCCAATGGGGAGGTCGTAAACCTTCAGACCGCCGGGCGTGCTGGAGGTGAACTTGAAGGGCACGTGGAATGTCCCATCCTCCTCCGGTTTCGTCTGGGTTCCAAGAAATGAGTTCATGGGCTCCTTGATGTTCTCGATGGTGACGGGATACTCGTACTCGATCTCGAACGAGGATAGGTTGAATATTGCGGAGCCGCCTGTGGAGGCCGATGTTGGACAGGTGACCTTCAGGGATATCCTCACGTAATCATTGTATCCGTCCTTCCACCAGACGTTCTCCAGGGCGAGCTGCTGGTTGAACTCCCCGGATAGATCGGTTGTCGTTACGGTATCAGTGAGCTTATCTCCGCTGTAGGTCCAGGCAGCCGTATCGCCGACCGAGATGGTAGGAGTGTTATCGGGTAGCGTGGCGATATCGTACCAATCCATGATCTGGACAAGACCAGAGTTTGAATACTTTGGAGAGCCAATGAAGAGATCATCGTATCCATCGTTCATGATGTCGGGACCCAGGTCCAATGAGGTCCCGTAAACGTTGCTGGCCGCCTGTCCGCCGAACGACTGGACCAGGACGATGTTCCCCTGATTGTTCCTCGAGAATATCCCCGCACCTCCAGCCGCTGTGAGGTATCCTCCAGCGGAGATGGCGAACTCGTTGTAACCGTCGCCGTCCGTATCATCACCCTTATCCACGGCAAGGCCGAAATTCTGGAGGTTGAGAAGGCTGGAGCCGACGATCTTGTCCTCGGCCGAATCGTATGACGGCCCCCCGTCGTAGAGAAGGACCAGGCCTCCCGATGTACCGCCCACGAAAGGACAGCCCACTGCAAGCGTGTCACCTGTCAAGCCAAGGACATTTCCGAGAAATTCCAATGACGTGAATACGTTCACCGACTCCAGTAGTTTGGGTTCCAGGGTCATGTCTGCCGTTGTGTCAGCCGTTGGGCCTCCGTGGTAGATGTATACCTTATGATCTCCGGCGATGGCGATATCCCCATATGAGTCGCCGTTGATATCGCCGGTGGACATGAACCTCCCGAAAGAGGTCTCACCGGATGGTGCCTCCAATGAGAAGTTGAGCGTGCTCGTGAGCTTTGAAGCGTTGAAATCCAGATCATAGAAATATACGGCCCCCTCTCCTGAGTTGTTGGATGGGGCCCCGATGACCAATTCGATGTCACCATCCCCCGTCACGTCCCCGACCTCGATCCACATCCCGAAGTCCTGCAGTGGATATTCTCCAGTTATGGTCAATGTAGGTAAGGGTCGCACAAGGCTGGTTATCGGGTAGATAGAAACTATTCCTTCTGTGCTTGGGCCGTCTCTCCTGGCACTAACGGCAAAGTAATCCCTGCCGTCGGGCAGGGTGAACCTTTCTGATATCGACGTGCCGAAATAGCCTCCGGACTTTGATGCGGTGATGTAGTCGCGAAAGTATATCCTCCCTTCCGCCCCCTGATAGAACTGTACTACCTTGCCGGCGTTGGAGGCGGATCCCGAGGTGTAGGTGGGCGAACCCACGAGGATCTCATCTCCCACCAGAAGAGGGTCCATATCTCCCATTCCTTTCACAACATGTCCTAAATTCTCCCCAAGCGTGCTCCCCAGGGCCGTCCATCCCATGTACTCCTCCGACCTCTGAAAGCCCGTCACGTTGAGTTTGGCGGATCTCACGGTTATATTCTTTGGTAGGATGAAGGTAAAATGGCCCTCCGGTGTCATGCTCAGGTCAAATTCTATATCGTTGGACCCGTCCATAATGGAATCCTGATATCCCCAGTATCCGTTGTCGAAACCCTCGATATCCAGCAGATTGTAATATTGATACTCCGGGGATGCCTTGCCTATGTTGAATATCACCTCGGAAGGGTACTTCTTCGTTCCGAGTTCGTAGGGCATCGGACCTATGGTGATGTTTCCTTCAAGGACCTGGCCTCCCTCCGGAATGGGATAGTAGAAACTGTTGTTATGCATGAAATCTCCCCCCTCCACCAACATGATATCCCCAACAGCGATCTCACCACGGGTCTGTGCGGCCCCCCTGGTCCCTTTTTCTCCACTCTGATCAAGCTCATCGGTACCTGTAATAAGGGTACCAAATGGCATGATGAACAACAGCGCCAAGATGGCTGTTAGATATGCTACCTTGTTGGACAACTTGCTTCCTCCCAGGTGTTTTACAAGGAATAAGGCTGAAGTATATATACTATTTACCCGGGAGATTCGAAAACATTTATTGGCATGCAGTAATTTGGGTGAACATGGGATCTAGCGCTGGGGGGAGTCCTTCTGAAAATGAGTAGCGAATGCCATCTATGTTTCCTCAGGCAGGCGATGAACGAGATGGAGATGTCAGATCTGGATGAGCCGAGGAGGAGGGATATTCTGACACGTGTGCTCTCATTGCTCGAGGGGGCCTCTTATGATAATGAACCCACGGTGATCGCTCACGAGATCCACAGGATAATAGAGGGGCAGGGCGGGGAAAAGGACCCTTATCTTGAATTGAAGAGGAGGTCCAACGGGAGGGCGATGGAGATCTATCCCGACCTGTTGAACCGGGTGAGATCGGCAGGCGACCCGCTGCGGGAGGCGATCCTTCTTGCGACCTGTGGCAACGTCATCGATTACGGGGCGAAGAACCTGCTGGACCTCGAGGATACCATCGAGATGGCGGAAAAGAAGGGGTTCAGCGTCGATGATCTTGAGGCCTTCAAGGAGATAGAGAAGACGGCCAGGACGATATATTACATCGTCGATAATTCAGGGGAGATCATCCTTGATAAACTGCTTATTGGGGAATTACTGCGCAGGAGGGGGGACCGCAGGGTAAAGGTGGTTGTGAAAAAGGACCCCGTCCTGAATGATATAACAGCACAGGATGCGAGGGAGGCGGGCATCCACGAGATCGAAGGAGTTGAGATCGTGGAGATCCCCGATCCCGGTTGGATAACGCCGGACCATCTGAAGGATCTCAAGGGTGCAGATATGATAATATCCAAGGGTCAGGGCAACTTTGAGGGGCTAAGTGAGGTCAAGGGAATATTCTTCCTGCTCGTATGTAAATGCGAGATCGTGGGCGAGTTCCTTGGTGTGGATGTCGGCGATATGATCCTGAAGTACAGCGGAGGGTGAGATCTCGACCTCGTTGGGGGAATATTGGTATCCGGATTTCCGGGATATGCGACCGGATCGGTTGGATCCGTGTGGCCCCTGAACTCATCCCAGCTGGTGTTGCCATCACCATCAACATCTGAGCGGTTGTCCTCGACACCATCCATGTCGGAATCCGCCCGGTTGGACCAGAACTGGCCAGAAGGGACCCGGCCTTCATTTCCTTGCCGGAAGGAGTATGGTATGAAAGTGCCCCTTCCCACCGTTATCGAAGTGTGGAATGGATCCCATGATCCGTTGCTGTGTACATACGGGTAGCATTCCGGCCGGTTCCACATCGAACCGTTGAACAGTTCCTCCCACCCTCTGGGGAGAGAATCATTGTCCATATCATCCACCCAGAACTCCTCTCCATCCATGATACCGTTCAAATTTGTATCATAGCCTCCCATTTGGGGATCCCCCATTTTCCCCGGAGCTGGACAGTCCGTAATATCGTTGATGCCGTCATTGTCAGTGTCTATGCCGTTCCGGTACTCGTAGAGGTTTATCCAGGGGAAATAAAGATCCACAAGCTCATAATACGAACCGTTGGGAGGGATGTTCACGAATAATGAGAAGGTATATCCGTCGTGGTCAGGGTCCAGGCACCAATCATCCGGGTCCAACGGGTCCAGTGTCCACTCGTATCTGCTATTTTGAGTGTTCCACACCTGCTCTCCCCTGTTCTCCGGATCCATCTCCCAGCCATCCGGCATCCCATCACCATCGGTATCCGGGTTTAGGGGATCCGTGCCGATCAGATACTCCTCGTAGTTGGTCAGATGATCGTTATCGGGGTCAAGATCAGCATCATTCAAAAGGGGGTTAACGATCCAGAACCTCTCTCCAATATGCGGTCCTGAAACCCCTTTTTGAGGGGAGTAGGTGAGCCAATCTATCCAGGTGATATATTCCATTAGCAACCCCATCTGATCCGGGCCCTCCCCGTAAACCAGCGCCCCACACCTAAATTCCCAGCCGTCCGGCATCCCATCACCATCGGTATCTGAAATGGTTGGATCTGTCCTATCGACCGTATTGAGGAGCTCCATCCAATCTTCGGGGTTATCATCGAATATCCACCATTCCTCACCGAAACCGGGATAATTATCATTCTTGAAATAGTCAAGATACGGTAAAAGGTCCACTGTGTTTTCGAGGTGATCGTTCATCCCATCCTTATCCGTATCACCTTCGGTAGGATCTGTTATCCACTCCCTGTAATTTTGGATCCATTGAAGTTCATCGTAATCCGACAGCATGTCCCCATCGGTATCCTGGTTACATGGATCCAAGATGATGGTCCCCATCGTCGATCCATCCCAGAGGAGTTTTGTATCTATCCCGAACAGCTCATCAACATCCATCCAACCGTCAAGGTCCGTATCCGGGTTCGTGGCATTGGTAGGATCGAATATCAGGTATTCTCCTTCGTTTTCGTCGATGATACCGTCACGATCATCATCGAATCCATTGGCGATGATCATTTTTTTGGTTCTCCCGTTGGTCTCCTCCCAGTCATCAAGGGATCTTGAGATATTTCCCATCTGGTTCAGCTTCCTGGACCCTCCAAAGTCGTTGTCGGAGTCGGCCATGGTTGCATTCGTATAGTAAGTGTTTACGGCATTTTGATAGGTGAAATACTTCCCTCCCATCAGCTCTCCTTTGAAACCGATCTTGATCTCCTCACTATCAAGCAGGCCGTCCCCATCGGTATCAGGGCTGTTTGGATCTGTTGATATCTGGTATTGAACGGTCCCATAGTATTCCTCCAGGTTTGACATACCGTCTGGCGTGGAGGTGAACATTATCTC
>JAUVCY010000210.1 GCA_030595585.1 Thermoplasmatota archaeon | reverse complement strand
AGGTCCGCCATCCTCACCTCCACGAAGCTGAAAAGGGATTGGCAGAGGGCGGAACTGCTCACGACCCTCTCAAAGAAGCTGGATCACTGGGATAACACCGAGGAGAGGATCTCGTTGTGGAAGGAGCTATCCTCCATCGTCAGGGACATGGACAGCGGCAAGGGCCTCTCGGACGCCATAAGGGGATGCGCCCCAAGGGTGCCGAAGGAGTCCATACAGATATTCTTCAGAAGGGGGATCCACAACAGGGGGTTCGATAGAGACGACACGAGGGCGATCCTGCGCCGGTGGGCATCTTTGGACGACGTGGAGGGCATTGACAGGCTCATAAACGACATCCTGAGGATGAGGGACTCCACCAGTAAGGTGAGATTGATGGGCTATCTCCGCCTCCAGCTCACCAGGAACGAGGTCTCCATTGGAACGGACCTGCTGGTCCCCTCGCTCACCTCCTCGATCACGCTTGGAGAGGAGTCCATAGAATCGCTCAGATACATAATAAACGGGTCCAACAAGGATGACATCGAAACTATCAGAACCGTCCTGAAGGATATCAAGAACACCGACGTGAGGATCAGGTCAACCATGACCCTGGCGGGATTTGCGGAGAGGGTCAAGGAGAAGGAGATATCCAACGCACTGCTGGACGAGGCGAAGGTCGAGATAGAAGGGATAGAGGATCCCGCATTGAAGCACTCACTGAACCTGCATCTCGCCCAGGCGCTGCTCAAGGGAGGACACGAGGAAGAGGGAAAGAAGGCCCTTGTCACCGCCATGGACACGCGCAAGGAGCTGAAGACCAGGCCACAGAAACCAAGGGAGATCACCCATTCACCGGGAAAACGACACGTGCTGGCCCTGTTCGACGGCTACGAGGGCGGTATCAAGCCGACCCACACCCGTGCTGTGGCCAGAGCGGCCCCCCTCTGCGTCGCCTACGACCTCGACCTGGCACTGCTGGGATTTCCCACCAACGACCTGGAGGCATTCATTAAACAGATAAGGGCGGACACTAACGTGGGCGAGGGCGGCCGATACCTGGACCAGCTCTTCACCGAGGAACGGATCACCCTGATACACTGCACCTGGAAGGACCCTCCAAAGGATTATCCGGCCCTCCCGGTGGCCACCACTTCCAAACCGGACGTAAATAAGATAAATATCCCCTCCGGGGAAAAACTGTGCATGATCATGGGACTGGGAAAGAAGGGGCTCCCACCGTCACTGATAAACGATGCGAAATACCATCTTGAGCTGACGGGAAGGAACATCCCACTGGAAACGTGCACCGCGATGGGAGCCATCGCCGAGAGGATGAAGGGCCTAAAATAACCCCTCTATTTTATCGTCTTTCTTCTTCGGATGACCCTTCTGCGGGTGATCTTGGTGGGGACCATCACCTTCTCCTCCGAAGGTGGTTCCGAACCATCTTCCGGCTCCGGGGCCGCCATCTTCCTCACGACCCTGGGACCACCCTCTTTCACCACTGGTCCTTCATCGGGTATCTCCTCCACGGCAGCCGTCCCCGCAACCTCTTCTATCTCTCCCTCATCCCAATTCGGGATCAACTCCCGGTCCGGAGCCTCCTCATCGGGAGGGGCCTCCACAGCACCGGAGACGTCAACCTCGGGACCTTGTTCCACAGCAGATCCCATCTCTTTCCCCTTGTCATCCTCCTTCAGCGTGACAAAGGGCTTTACCTCGAAAGGCTCTCCGTACACCTCAAGGGAGAGGGGATCGTAGTTCTCCCATGGGGCCTTTGGTGATCTGGGCATTTTAACCGCCTCGTTTTTCCTGGCCATTTCCCCACCTGTTAACACCTCCCATATGATTCGGTCCCTTTTTACATTTTATCCCAACATTGACAGATCGAATAGGATATTAGCCGGTCAATGTTGGGAGAAGCCTCACTTTGACACAATATCCAAACACATATGTCAAAGTTAGGCTGAACCTGTCAATGTTGGGAGAGGCCTCAATGGATAAGCTCTTAATGGAAAAACAACATTCCAGACGAAAGGAGGACGAAGATGAAAGCAGTGATCCTCGCAGGGGGCTCGGGTGAGAGGTTCTGGCCTTTCTCCACGAAAGATACGCCCAAACAGTTCCTGAAACTATTCGATGGAAGGAGCCTCATCAGGCTGACCTTTGATAGATTGAAACGGTTCATCGAGCCCGAGGACATATACGTGGTCACCTCCGCCGACCAGATCGACCGGACCTTCACCGAGCTCACAGGCATCCCCAGAGAGAATATCGTGGGGGAGCCGATGAGGAGGAACACGGCGGCAGCATGTTTCCTGGGCGCCCTTGCGGCAGGTCCGGAGAACATTCAGCTCGTGGTCCCCGCCGACCACAGGATCGAGAGCCCGGATGAGTTCTGGAAGTGCGTGGAGGTCGCGGAGAATTCGGTGAAGCTCAACGGGGGGCTCATCACCTTCGGCATCCAGCCCACCAGGCCCGAGACAGGATATGGATATATTGAGACCGGAGAGCAGAACGACGGGGTTTACAAGGTCCTATCCTTCAGGGAGAAACCCGACAGAGACACGGCGGTCTCATTCATGAAGAGCGGAAACCTCTACTGGAACAGCGGGATGTTCGTCTGGAGGGGAGCCGACCTCATATCGGAGATAAGGAAGACCTCACCATCCCTGTTCAGGGCGCTGGATGGGGCAGATCCGTTCGATGGACCGGACCTGGGGTCCAGGTACGAGGGATTGGAGTCCATCTCCATAGATTACGCGGTGATGGAGAGGTCCAGGGAGGTCTGGATGGTCCCGGGCAGGTTCAGATGGTCCGACGTGGGCTCATGGACGTCCATGAGGGAGCTCGAGGGCTACACCAGCGATCACATTCTCATAGACTGTGAGAGGGTCTTCGTCAAGAGCACCACTGGCAGGACCATCGGCGTGCTGGGAATGGAGGACCTCATAATAATCGACACGGAGGAGGGGCTCCTCATCTGCAGGGATGCGGACTCCCAGAGGGTGAGGGAGATAACCAGGAAGCTCAGGTCCTGATCCTCTCGTACTCCTCCATCGTATCCATGTTTATCTCGTACATCACGGCGCGCCCGCCGTCTATCTCGAAGCGGTTGAAGGATGGATAGGACCTACCCTTCAACCTTCTGGTACATGCTGTCCCCGCAGTCACGAAGTACGTGTGGTTCAGCTTCCAGACCCAGGGGAGGTGCCGATGCCCCGAGAGGACGAAGTTCACGTCCAGGTCCACGCAGAGCTTGAGGACGTCCCCCGAATCCATCAGGATGTTGTTCTCCCTGCCAGTTCCAGGGACCGGGATGATGTGATGGTGGAGGACCAGGAACTTCAGGTCGTCCCCTGACAGCCTCTCCCGGATCAAGTTGTAGTTGTGACGACCAAGTTTTCCCTCGTTGAGGTCCGGCTCGGAGGAATCCATCCCGCAGATCGAGATCCCCTCCCCGGAGAAGACCGGCTTGCGCGTGTGGAACATCTCCTCGAATATCTCGTATCCCTTGTTGAAGGAGTCGTGGTTCCCCGGCACAATGAGTTTCCTGGGTTCTATCCCATCAAGTAGCGCCTGGGCCTTCTCGTACTCTCCCACGTGCCCTTCCATGGTGAGGTCGCCTGAGATGACCACGAGGTCGTAGCCGCCCGTGTTGAGCGTATCAACCAGCTTCGAGGCCAGATCGGCATCGAAGAACCTGGAGGTGACGTGCAGGTCTGATATGTGGGCCATCCTCATGGGTCCGTTAAGGGGAAAGGCTCTATTTATGATGGTGCGTTAGACCAGTTCGGAGATGCCCCGATGAGAACGGAAAAGGACCTCGGGTCCGACCTCGCAAGGATCGACGGGAAAGGTTACAGGGCCTACAGGGATATTCAGGGCGAATATGACATGGGGGAGTACACCCTCAGCATCGACCACGTTCAGGGAGATCCCTTCGCCTCACCCAGCAGGATAAGGGTATTCGTCGACGTGAAGATAGCGGGATTCCCGGAGGATACCTACAACACGTTGAGCCGGGAGATCGCCCTCAGGGACCTCCTTACCAGGCATTTTTCCAGGAACGCAAAGGGGATCGGCGGAAAGAACAGGGGAATGGGAAAGAGCGGCCTCATAGAGATGGACACGCCCGGACAGGAGGTTCTTGAGAGGACCTCTATCCTCGTGAGCGGATCCCATATAGAGGCCAGGTTCCTCATGGGGCTTCCAGCCTTCGGCAGAAGGATAGCAGGAAGGCAGGCCGCAGAGATGTTCCTGAAAGACCTTCC
>JAUVCY010000321.1 GCA_030595585.1 Thermoplasmatota archaeon | reverse complement strand
AGGTCGACATGGTCTCCCTCTACATGATCGAGAAGGGAGAGGAGGACGACTACGAGGGCAGCGAGGATGTGGACGGCGATACCAGACTGGGGCCACGAGATATGCTTCACGTATCCGCATACGCTCCTTACGGCGCAGGCGCGCCCATCGACCACATGGAGCTGAGGATCATCAAGGAGCCAGGGGGAGAGGTGGTCTACGAGAAGAAGGAGATGGGATCGGGAATATATCACGAGCAGGATGTGAAGGAACTCCCCTCTTCCAGATACACCGTCAAGGTCCTGGCAAAGGACGCCCAGGGGAACACCATATTCGAGGATGAGTCCACTTTCTACGTGGACAACCCCGTCTCCAAACCCGTTGTTGGCTCCGTCGTGGGAGCGGGGATCGCCCTCACAGCAAGCCTTGGTGCCGGCATAGCCATATCGACGCTGGGGGCGGGAGCGACATCCGCAGCAGGCGGGGCCGCATCCTCTGCGGCCGCAGGCGCTGGCTCATCCGTCTCCTCCTCAGCTGCGGGGTCCGCGTTCTCGTGGAAGAACCTCCTCTTCGGCTTCGCCTCCGAATACGGCGAGGAGGCCCTCAAGGAGAAGACCGCCCCAAAGGACCGTTTCCTCGACCTGAAGGGGTCGTTCATCACGAAGCGCGAGGTTGTGGCGATGCTGATCTCAGTGATCGTGCTTGTGATCGGTTTCGGCTACGTTGAGATGATGACCGCGCTTTCTCCGAACAAGGTGATAGAGGTGCTGGGCATACCGCTGTTCACTCTGCCCAACTTCTCCCTTTCCTCCTTTTTCATGGTGGTCCCCGTGGTCTTCTTCACGTCGGCCCTGATAATACTCGCCATCGAGCTCGTTGAGGAGCTCTCCGCCAAGATGATCGGGCTCTGGTCAGAGTTCAGGATCTGGCCAATAGGGCTTCTCACACTCCTGATCTCCTCTCTCTTCCTCATGCCCATAGGATATCCCGGCAAGGCCGTCCCGAAGGGCGACGTCAAGATCACCAACCGTATGGAGGCGTTCATCGCCTCATGCGTCCTTTTTTCCATACTGGCGATGATGTTCCCCTTCGAGATCGCGTTCCTGATCGGGGACGGCATGAAAGCGGGGCTGCCGGCGGACCTGCTCACCTCCTTCGGGATGATAGGCATAACCATGTGCGTGATGATGTTCGCCTACTCCGTGTTCCCCATCGTGCCAATGGACGGCAGAAAGCTCTGGAAGTTCAACAAGTTCTACCTCATCGTTATGCTCCTGTTCGGCATCACAACGTTCGGGCTCTGGTCGTTCAGGCTCCTCCCGAACCCATTGTTCTGGAGGGGAGACTACGTGATATACATCCCGACCTGGCTGCTCGCAGCTGTTTTCATGGTGATCAGCTCACTTGCCATGATCGGACTGATAGGACTTGTGATCCTCGGGTTCACCGTGAAGAACTGGGATGACCCCGAGCCCAAAAAGAAAGCCAGAAAGAGGGATATCGAAGAGTGATCAGTTGCCTATCACCGAGTTCCTCAGGTAGAGCCGGTACTTGGATATCACCTGGGAGAGGTCCGCAAGCCTCAGGGCAGATCGATTGATAACGAAGAGGCTCTCCATTATCTCGACGTAGATCCTCGATGAGAACAGGCCTTCTCCATCCTCCGTGCAGGTCGGCGCCATCCTCTCTATCTTCTGGGTCAGCTCCTTGAGGTATCCGTCCTGTGGCGAACACCTCCCCTCTTTCTCGAACCTGCGGAGCCTGATCATCTCCAGGTCGCCCCGAGATCCGTCACCACCCTCCTCAAGCGAGGTTATCATCCTGGACACGGCAGGGGATATCGAACCCCTCCAGAGGGAGATGAACTCCTCCCACAGCAGGCCTTTCTCCTCCCCATCCTGTGCGGCGAACGTCTCCATCACGCTGCAGGCCGACCTGACAATGAACTCCAGCTCATCGTGGGACCTCTCCATCGATTGGACCATCAGGAAAAAACCGGCAGGCTCTATGCTGGGGACGTCCCAATGGACGTTTATCGCCTGGGTGTAGAGGTCGTCCATGGTCACCTCCCGGGTCTCTATGAAATACCTCAGGTCCTCCAAGGCCTCCTTCACGTCCAACCGCTTTGCATCGTATATCAGCCCCGGGAGCTCCGAGAACGCCTTGAGGGACTCGGACAGGATCGCCCTTGACCTCCTCATCAGCTGTTCGCCGGAATACCTGGGAAATATGAAGGTGCACCTGTAGGACCCTTTCTGGTTGGAGTATGCGTACCCCAGCTCCCTGGAGAGGTATTCGAGATCGCCCCTCAGGCAGCGGTCCAGCTCCCTGTCACCCGGCCTCTTGATATCAACGTTCACATATCTGTCAGTGAGCGAGAATGATATCAGCGACTCCCTGAGCTCTTCGATGTTCGATTCAAGGCCCTCCTTTGACCCTACCCTGTTCGCCCGGTACCACGGCAGGTCGTTGATATCGAGCGACCTGCATACGTAGCTCTCCGTCTGCATCTCCTCCTCATCGATATCGGTACGGTAGACCACAAAGCTCCTGCGGTTGATCGGCTTGAATATGACGGCGTCCTCCTCCCATCCGAAGGTCCTCCTGTAAATGATTGGAATGTTCATGGTAGAATACTGGGCCCCCTTCAACGATATCAGCCTCTCCTTCAGGGCCTCTCCCGCATCGGGTTTTACCGGCTGTTTTCCCCTTCT
>JAUVCY010000016.1 GCA_030595585.1 Thermoplasmatota archaeon | reverse complement strand
ATGGTTATGCCGATGGACATGCCCGCGCTGGCCTCTGTGGCCTCCTGCTCGAACATCTCCACGGTCTTGATGGTGGAGGTCTTCTCGGATGGATAGAAGAGGACCTTATCCCCCACCTTCAGCTTTCCCGATTCGATCCTTCCTACCAGTATCCTCTTGGGGTCGTGTTTGTAGACGTCCTGGATGGGGAACCTCAGGGGCAGGTCGTCCCTGGACTCCCTGCCCTTGAAGGTATCCAGCGCTTCAAGCATGGTGGGCCCCTCGTAGAAGTCCATGTGCTCCCCTCTCTTTGCCACCATGTCCCCCTCTATTGCGGAGATGGGTACGATGTACGACGGCTCGATCCCCAGGGTGGAGAGGTGGGATATGGTCTGTTCCTTAACCTCGTTGAAGCGGCCATTGGAGTACTCCACCGTGTCCATCTTGTTGATGACCACTATGACCTGTTTGAGCCCGAGAAGGCCCAGTATGTAGGCGTGCCTTCTCGTCTGCTCCTCTACCCCTTCCCTCGCCGAGACTATGAGTATGGCGACCTCCGCAAGGGATGCGCCGGTGACCATGTTCTTGGTGAACTCCACGTGGCCGGGTGCGTCGATGATGACGTACTCCCTCTTATCCGTGGAGAAGAAGGTCTGGGCGGTATCTATGGTGACGTTCTGCTCTCTCTCCTCCTTCAGGTGGTCCATAACGTATGCGAACTCCATCTCCTTTCCCGTGTTCTTCGAGACCTCCTTGAGGTCGGCGATCCTCTCGGGTGAGAGCTTGCCCGTATCGTACAGGAGCCTTCCTATAAGCGTTGACTTTCCGTGGTCCACGTGGCCCACGATGACCAGGTTGATACTATCTTGCATTTTTTTCACCCCCTCACATGTACCCCAATGCGCGCAGCTTCTGCATCGTGTAGGTATCCTCTTTGTCCTGGGCCCTGCCGGCCCTCTCATCGGTGTTGGTCGTTCTCAGCTCATGAATGATCTTGTCCACGGTGTCAGCGTCCGATTCCACGGGGCTGCAGCACGGTTTGCATCCGATGGAGCGATATCTCTTTCCATCCTTTGCGAAATAGAGGTCCACAATGGGGATGTTCTCCCTCTTGATGTACTCCCAGATATCCACCTCCGTCCAGTGGAGGATGGGATGGACCCTTATGTGGTCCTCGCCGGACTGCTTGGATTTGTACTGGTCCCAGAGCTCCGGGGGCTGGTTCTTGTAGTCCCACTTGAAATTCGCATCCCTTGGAGAGAAGTACCTCTCCTTGGACCTGATGCCGTGCTCGTCCCTTCGGATGCCCAGGAGGAGCGCCTTGAACTTGTGCTCATCTATGGCCATCTTCAGCGCGTCCGTCTTCAACGCCATGCAGCACTGGAGCTTGCTGGAGTGGTTCATCCCCGATGAGATTGCCTCCTCGTTCCTGGAGATGATAAGGTCCAGGCCGTACTCCTTTGCCTTCTCATCCCTGTACTCGTAGATCTCCTCGAACTTGTAGGAGGTATCTATGTGCATCACGGGGAAGGGTATCCTCCCGTAGAACGCTTTCCTCGTCAGCCACAGCATGGTGGATGAGTCCTTGCCGATCGACCACAGCATTGCGATCTTGCCGAACTGCTTGTAGGCCTCCCTGATGATGTATATGCTCTTCGCTTCCAGTTGGTCTAGATGGTCCATATTCTCACCTCCTAAAGGTATCCCAGACTCTCCAGGCGTTTACGGACGTTATCCAGTTTATCGTCCTTTTCCACAAGCTCCTCCTGGAACAAGAGCAGCCTCAGGATGAAAGTGACGTACTCGCTCAGGTCATTGAAATCGGAGCCCTGGATGCGATCGCCTATCTCGTTCCCCAGCTTTTTGGGGATGGAGATGATGGTCTTCGTCTCATCCAGCTCGCGAAATACCGCGATCATCTCCTCAAGGAGCTCCTGATAGGAGGAGTCCCTGGTGGAGGCGAGCACCCTGAGCTGTTTTCGGATATCCTCCGAAACCTGGATCGTCGTTCTGTTGTCCGTGGGATCACCTTCATACATAATGTTATGTATGTACATAGGATTATGTTAACTGATATAAACCCTTTGGCTTAATGGTGTTGACAGGGTGAATTATACTAGGTGGGGTAACCCTAATATAGAAAAATGGGTTAACAGTTACAACAGGTGATATCATGTCCGATGAGAACAAGAAGATATTCATTCCCGCGCCGCTGTACAAGAGGTTGAAAAAGAGGGTGAAGGATACGGAGTTCGAGACGGTGTCCAAATACGTTACCTATATTCTGGAAGAGGTGCTTTCCAGCCTGGAGGAGGATGAGCAGGAGGAGGAGGTCTCGACCGAGGACGAGGAGAAGGTTAAGGAGCGCCTCAGGGCGCTTGGATATCTGGATTAGATAACCGTGAATTTGATATATCATCCTCAGAACATCTTGGCAAGGTTAGAGGTTGAATGGTATTCAGCACTTCCAGATGATAACTTCGCTGTGGATAATTGTTTTAATATATGTGGACATTACCGGAAGAGGGGAGTCGAATGAAGAGGATGTGTTACGTCATCATGCTATTTGTATTGGTGATACCAATTATAAACCCTGTAAATTCAGAGAGAACCGTTGTCGAGGAGGAAGTCCCCGGGATGATATTTCTCCAGATCCATAAAGATGGCATTTTATCGCCGACGAGCTATTACTCATATTCAGAAAATGTAAGTTCTGGTTATGGTCTTGGAATAGTACAGAGGATACCACTATTATGGACCGAAATAGGCACATGGGAAACAACAGATCTCCATAAAGAATTGGAGATACTGTCTGATATCACGTGTAACCTGGACCTCTCGGCAGATGAGGAGATGGAGGTGGAGATGAGGTTAACACTCACGATAAATGGTGTGGATGTGGGTGGTGGAACAGAGACGTTGACAATATATCCAGAGCGAGTTACCTTTCTGGCAACTTTCAATGTAGAAGAGGATATCGTTGAACAGGGAGGTTCGATCTCAATTAAATGGGAGGTTCGAGGCCTGTCGGATGAGATCACATATTATGCTGGTGGAGAAGATGGATCGGGAATGGAGTTCCTTGGTCAATCTGTATACTTCCTGGGTGGGTACTACCGGGAAAATAATTTTGACGATGAATTGATATTGAGGTTCATTGACTCCTTTGATGTTCAAATAGTCGCCTTGTCCTTTGATATTACCATCAACGGATTATCGCGGACATATGCACTTAACGGCAACTCGGAAGGAGCATATGTTGAAATCCTGGTTGATGGTTCCCATAAACCTGGAGAATATGAGATAGAATGGTCCGTATTATATCGAGGAGGTTCATCTGACAGTGGTTGGGCCGTCATAGTATTGGATCGTGATTCGCCCCCACCGATAGATGACGATCTTCCTGTTGACGATGATAATGATGAACTCTGGTCGGAAGGACAATGTACAAGGACTTACACGGATGCTTCTTCGGACGACGTCACTTACTGGACATCCTTCGACGCCTCACTTAACATCGAATCAGGGGTTGAGCTCGACAATGACCCAAAGATCGATATCTATAGGGTGGAAGTGTACAAGGATGGTCAAGATCTTGTAATTGAGATCAAGATGAACAACAAACCAATGTATGGAATAACCGATGACGGCATTTACATGGTTTATCTATATTTTTTAGACGCGCATTCTGGTCATCGACAACCACCATTATACCTTGGGAAGGATCCAGACATGTCAGATGAGGATTATGAGCCATATTCCGCCGTGGCAACCACCTCACTTTTCAGCATCGGGCCTTATTGGATCCATGATATGGAGGTGAGCGGTTCCAGCTATGTGATAAGGGGGAGTATCTCATCATTGATGTCCGATGGTGTCGATCCCGAGTTCGAACTGTTTGTAAAGGTTGAGTTCACCGATTTGGAGACTTCCGCTGCTGAGGATAAATTGACAGTAACATCTACCACGGATTATGCCGGTTTCGGTGCCTGGGAGGTCGACCCCTCGCTTCTATACGTTGAGGGGTCAGACCAGGATCTGGGAATTTTCGGATCGGGAAATATCTTGATATACGGTGCATCGATAATGGTTATCGCCTTTCTGGCCGTTGCGATCATCGCCTACTTTGTGGTCAGGAAAAAGGGTAAGAAAACGGTCCCTGTTTACGCTGAATACAGTTACGTGAGCTAAGTTGGAAAGGTTTCATTTGTTGTTAACGGGATTGTATTTGGTGACCAGCTTCTTCTTCAGGGAGATCGCCTTTTCATCGGAATTGGTGTAGAGCACCTTCACCCTGGTCGCTCCGAATCCTTTCTTTTCGGAAAGCGCCTCCTTGATCCTGGTAACGAGCCTTCCCGCCCCCGCCTTTCCGATATATTTTACATGAAGGTCCTTGTTGGCAAGGATGTACACGCCGGACCGATCCTCGATCGTCCCGAAGTTCTCGCGGTTCCTCCAGCCCGTTCTATCAACGACCTCCCACTCGCTCTGGTCCTTTGAATTCCATTCCATTTGATCTCCCCGTTAGGAGATTGGGGTTTTTTGGTAAAATAATTTTCTGATAAAATGATGGAGGTCACGATCTACCGTATCCATTGTAATTGTGGTTCGCGGTCAGAATATCAAGGATGTAAATGGAAATCAAAGCTCTTCGATATCTATGAACTCCGCCCTTCTCTCCTCCACGATCTTCCTGCTGATCCGAATCAGCTTCTCAATGTTATCGTTCATGGTAGATCAACTCATATTATCACTGTCATATGGTATTAATTCACAAGAAGAACAGAACACTTGGTCTTTTTTGCGAATTTGGACCTAAAATGGAGGTATTTCCTCCTCTTGATCCTCCCCACGATGATCAGGTCGAAGTCCTCCTTCTTCACCTTCCTGTAGATGAAGGATTCAACCTTATCCTCAACCACCTCGTTCCAGGTGATGTGGTTCTTTTTCGCTACCCTGTCAGGCTCCTTCCCGTCGATCTCTTCCCTTCCGTCCTTAATGAAATAGGTCTTGACCTCCGCGTCCAGCCTCTTTCCCAGCCTCCTGGCGATGGCGGGAGCCTTCACGTTCGGAGCGAGGTTCGTGCAGAAGAGCCCGATCTTCTTTATCGGTCCCGACTCCCTCTCCACCCATACTGGTATCGGGCACCTGTCCAGGATCCTGTAGTGGAGCATGTCGAAGGGGTTGTATTCCATCAGGATGAGGTCCGGCCTCTGCTCCTTGATGGTCTTGATGACCTCCTCGAAGTAGATCCCCTTCTCTATGGTGAAGCCGTCCAGCTTCTCCTCCAGGATGCGCTCCACCTCCCTCCTGACCAGTTTGTTGGCCTTCTCCCTGTGGGTCTTCACCATCTCCTTTTCGAACCTCTCCGACTCCTTCTCCGTCATGACGAACTTGAGCTTTCCGGAGATCTGGTCGAAGACGTTATCCTCTATCACGTACGAGAGTATGATCTCCGATCCGAACCGCTGTTCCATATACTTTGCCCTGTTGATGGCAAGCTCCGGGAACTGCTCCATTGGAACCGATATCAATATCTTCCTGAACATCACCAAACACCTATCCATTTCCAGTAAGTATACGCCACCAGCAGCACGATCCCGATGGTGACGACGTTCACGACGAATCCAGCCTTCAGCAGATCCTTCTGTGTGAAGTATCCAGATGAGTAGGAGATCAGGTTCCCCGGAGTGGAGATCAGGAACATGAACGCCAGGCCTCCGGAGAGGCCTACCAGCATCGCCCCCATCTCTGCGGGAAGGCCGGTCTCGGAGAACACCGCGTACCCGATGGGAAGCATGATCGATACAGCTGCCGTGTTGGACATCACCTCGGTGAGGACCTTTGAGAGGAGAAGGACCAGAAGAATGGAGAGGAACTCATATCCGTAGGTGTGTTCGAGGACCCTGGCGGCAAGCCAGGTGGCGGCGCCGGAGTTCGCCAGATGAATGCCCATGGAGATGGCGCCGCCGTAGAGGAGGATTATACCCCACGGGATCTTCGCCTCAACGTCCTCCCATTTCATCCCACCAACTATGAACAGAACGACCCCGCCTATCAGCGCGATAAGGGATATCTCAACGTTGATGAAATAGGGGAGGATGACGAAGCACAGGACGATCAGGATGAGCGTCAGGACGATGATCCTGGACCTCCCCTCGAAGGTGGGAAGCTCATCCGTT
Source organism: Thermoplasmatota archaeon (assembly GCA_030595585.1). Classification (GTDB taxonomy): domain Archaea; phylum Thermoplasmatota; class Penumbrarchaeia; order Penumbrarchaeales; family Penumbrarchaeaceae; genus JAGLEG01. The sequence continues at coordinate 7,212 of JAUVCY010000016.1, read as the reverse complement.
TCATCCTTGATGACGCGGGCTGCCATCTTCAGGTCCTTCACCTCCGTGGGGAACATCAGGATCAATATTATCCACACGGCGAAGATGGATATCACAACGATCGGCATTGAGATGAACATCCACCTGAGGAAATCCATCTCTATCCCCTGGGAGTTCAGAAATCCTATGGTGAGGGGGTTTCGCGCCCCTCCCAGGGGAGTTGCCAGGCTTCCGATCGTGCAGCCGTAGGCAGCACCTATCATGAGGGACCTGGCCAGGTTGCTCCTCAGCGGGAGCAGGCCCACCCTGATGATGGTGAGAACGAGAATGGGAACGATGAGCACGATGACCCCGTGCTCGGGCATGATGAACGTAAGCGACGCCCCGGAGAGCATAGTGGCCAGCACCAGCAGCCTGGGGGAGGACCCCGCAAACCTCAGGAACCGGAGGGATATCTTCCTGTGCAGGGGCGTCCTCTCCACGGTGGCGGCGATCATGAAGGCGCCGATGAGAAAGAACACGGCGGAGTTGCCGAACGAGCGGAAGGTCTCCTGGGCGTTGACAGCCCCCAGGATCAGGGGAAGTATGAGGACGACGATGCCGGAGAGTCCAAGGGGTATTGGTTGGAGGATGAACAGTGAAGCGGCGCATATCAGCACCCCGAACATCATCTGACCCTCTACCGTTAATCCTTCGGGTCTGGGTATGCTGATGACGATCAGAAGGAGCAGAAATGGAAGTGCAAGCTTCGCCATCCGACCCCTGTTGAATTCGAACACGAACGCCAATCTATGTCTGGATAGTTAAGGCTTCTCTATCTCCCGAGGGCCCATTTTTTGTGATATTCACCATATAAAATGATATTTACCAGAGATGGAAGGGATCTTGTGATAATCGGCTCAAACTGGTGGCCACATGTGGTAGAAAGCATATTAATATGCGTTTATCGATATAATGTCGTCTGGGAAGATGAGGTGGAGCGATGGCATATAAAGAATCAAATCCTGCAAAACTGCATCTGATACAGTTCACCATCGTGATATCGATCATGATCCTGTCCCATCTTTTCATTGTGCTCGCATTGCTGTTGGTCCTTCTGCAGATAATGGCTGAATCGGGGGACTATTTCTTCGAGTCGTTCTACATCATTTTCTCCATGGGGCCGTGTCTCTCCCCGATATTGATCATCTATATCATCGTCGTTTTCAGCCTCTCCCTGGTGAGAAGGGGAGCCTACGGTGAGAAGCACTCCAAGTCGTCCGTGATCGGGTTCTTCTTCGGGATCCTCGGGTTATTTCTGCCCCCCGCGTTCATGATCATGGCGATGATGTTCATGGGGGTCTTCGAACGGGTCTATCTGGTGATGCCGTTCTTCATGTACTGCGTACCTGCCTGTCTCATTACGGGCATGTACTTCTTCGTCAAGGATATCGGGGGGAAGGCAAAAGGTGCGATAGGGTTGATCATCTATCTGGTCTCAGCCACCTGCCTTGTGCTTATATTCACCGTGATCCTCTTTGAGGACATAGAGTGGACGGAGAGCCTCCAGATCATCATCACGCTGTTTGCGATCCTGTTCTCGATACTGAACCTCCTTGGCCTGATCATGCTGCTCCTGGCCTATATCGATGGGTTCAAGTGGACAAGCGAGAACAGGCCCCTGATGGATACGGAGCAGAAACAGCAGCTTGAGATGCAGCAGTACCAGATAACGATGCAGAGGGAGACCCTGGAACTTCAGCGTGAGCAGATAGATATGCAGATACAACAGCTGAAGATGCTCACCGAGGTGAGGCAGGAGGTATTGGAGGATGGAAGACAGCTTATCCCCGAGCAGCTGGAGAGGAACAAGGAGGAGTGGGACTATAAGGTTTAGCCATCAATTCATCGGGTCCCTGGTCCTTTTATTAATCCTCTCTCTTATCTGCATTACCTTGCTACCAGGGGCTGGCGTTGACGCCCAAGAGGATGACCTGTTCATGGATTTCGATCTCATGCTGGATTCAACCGGTTCTGGAAGCCTTCACCTCTACATCGGTACCGCCGTGACCAGCTCCATGGAACCATCTGTCCTGGAGGCGCCCGGGGAGTTGGGCAGATATGATAACCTGAACCTCATCCGTGTCATGGAGGTGTTTGGACCTCAAATGGCTGACCAGGAGAAGCTTTTCAGATCCATACTGGACACCTCTTCCGACGTCGTTATTGGCGATCTGTCATACATGACGGGGAACGTTACCGGCGTGTTTGCGCTATCCCTTGAGATATCATTTTCTTTCAATGATAGCGTTAGTTCGATGGAGTATCGATATCTCAACTTCCTCAGATCGATCCCACTGCCCCATGCGCAGGAGGGGGACAGATATGCGGAGATGTGGAGGGACAGAGAGATAGAGAGGATGCGCAGGTGTGTGGTCTCCATACAGTTCGATCTGGACAGTAGACTCTCCCTGGACCTGCAGAACGAGGGGAGCGATCACCACCGGAACCCATCCGGTGAATCCCTGGACCGCAGTATAGACCTCTACGAGCTGATAACCAACGGCAACGCCTTCACCGTGTCTGACCTTAAGATATTCTCGCCGTTCTGGGTGTTCGTGATAACTGTGGTTGTCACCGTTGGGGGATACGTCGGCCTCGGGATCATCTGGTGGAGGAACAGGTTTAGAAAGCTGGGATTGATCCTTCCCATATCCACCCTTATCGTGTCATTGCTGCCGATGGTCATATATCTAAATCCCCAGCTGAACGGCTACTCCTTCATGGATATCTTCCTGTTGATATCCTTCGTTTTCTACATTGGCCTGGTGGTGACCTGCAATTTCGTGAACCCCAGGGGAAAGGTAAGGTCCAGCACATACGAGGAGGAGAAAAAGCCCGGTCTCGAGATGCCCAAGGTAGTTTACAGGGAGAAGAACGTGTACATAAAACAGACTGGAAATGAGGGAATAGACCCATACGACGTACTGGGCGTTACGAGGTCCATGTCCATGGATGACATAACAGCCAGATATAAACGGGAGATACTCAAGTTCCATCCGGACAAGTTCGAGGGTACCAGCGACAGGATAAAGGAGCTGTCGGCAAGGGAGACCGAGAGGTTGAACCAGGCGTACGAGATGATATCCCGGTCGCGGTCAGGTTAGGGCATCGATGATCGACCTGTCATCGGAGAGGTACATGGTGGTGGTGTTCCCGCTGCTGATCAGGGCGACGTGCTCCACTCCATTGACGTAGATGTCGTTATCCCGATGGAATCCGCCCCACCTCAGGTATGTGGATAGTTCGCTGTGGAACCCCGTGTTCTGGTCCTGCGTGTCCCATTCGGTGGTGAATACGGAGAGGAAGTTGGTGTCGTTGGAGAGGTAGGAGAAAGTGTCCCCTCCCCAGCCGATGCCGGATATGTTCTCTATCCTGTTATCCCTCAATTTCGGCATCATCTCCAGCAGCAGTTTCTCCCCCACCGTAGTCTCGAAGATCAGCTCCATCCCCTGGATATCCACGTCGTTCTCCACCTGGAGGGGCTCCTCGTACTGGAGGTATTTGTCGAAGTGGAGTATCTGTTCGGAGGAAAGAGGTGGCTTCTCCGTGAACAATTTATTCACGTGCTCCCATCCCCCCTCCTTGTGGACGCGCTCCACGAAGTCCTCTCCCCCCTCGTATGGAAACAGCGATATCTCGCCCAGAACGTAGTTCTGATATTCCAGCTGGGTGATCTCCCTCATCCACATCTCGTAGACGACCTGGTCCATATCCAGGGCCGACCTCTGTACAAGATTGAGCTCCTTTTCCGCCCATCTCCTCATTGTGAAGAGGGCGTCTCCCTCTCGTATGCAGGAGAGTGCCAGGTCCCGGTCAAAGGACCCCGTACTCGAGATGTTGTAGTGCTGGTCCTGAAGGGCTCTTACGTATTCCCTGCAGGTGTTGAGCTCCTCGACGGTCCTGGATACGTCCTGATCCATCAGGTAGATGTTGCCGGAGATATCGTCGTAGAAGCAGACGGGCCCCTCCGCGGTGCTCTCCACCTCCAGATCGGCCAGGTCCCAGTACGTGTCCATGATCATCAGGCACTCGTAGAGCCGTTCCATCTGCCACAGCCGATCCGTATCCAGCCGATCGCCCATCAGGTCAAAATATTCGGACCGGCTCATGGATTTGACGTCGACATCCCGGAGCGGGTCCAGGCCGCGGACGTCGGCCACGGATCCGAAAGCGGCCTTTTGATCGTTCTGTACCTCCCTGTAGAGCAGAATGAATCCTCCCCCCAGGACGAGAAGGGAGGCTACCAGTATGGTGGTGACCAGCAGCGGAACAGGGACCCTGTTCCCTGCTTTCGGGAGATGCCTCTCCCCCTCCTTCGTGTAGGTCTGTTCACAGGAGGGGCAGTACCTCGTATCTCCATCGCCCCTGTACATCGGCAGTGAGCAGTTGGGGCAATCGGGAAGATCCTTCCCCATATCCTCTATGAGGTCTTTCGCCCTCCGGTGGTGATCCTTGTCCGTCACGCCAGCTCATCCATGTATGGATAGTTAAGATTTATCTATCCTGAGAGATCCCCCGAGCAATCAGAACAGAGCGTTCCCTGTGAACCTTCCGTTGTTATGGTCTCCCCGCAGTATCTGCATCTGTTCCAGTCTATCTCCATTTCGTTCTCCCCTGATCTCTTTTTAAAAAAACCAGAATGGAGCTGATAAACCTTATTCGATAGATTATAAAAAAAAAGTATCAACGGCCGTTGAGAGAGGTGCCTGTAAGGAATGTGGTATGAAGACCATTATGGACACCCAGAGATGCTCTCTGTTAACAAATGGTCACCACGGTGAAAAAGAAAGAAGGTATTTGACCGAGGTCGCTTTGTTAAACCTGTTCCAAAGTGAATGATGGCGGATCAAGGTATTCCTCAAATGTAATTTTAAAGATCTTGAATATCGGGGCTCTGCCGATCAATATTGGTATATCTCCTTCTTTTTCGGGAAAAACCGCATCAACGTAACCCACATCAACACTTCTTGCTTTCGTTCTTCCCAATTTGATGCCTACCCTGGTCTTGTAGCATATTCCCTTTGATAATACGCCTGATGTTTCTATCTTTTCAATTTTCTGGAGGCCAAGTGCCTCGGCGAGTCCTTTTGGAATGAATATACCATCGGCACCGGAATCAAGGAGAGCCTCGTAATTCATCGGGTGTTTACCCTGTGAATATAACTGAATTGGGATCAGGGGATAGAGGTTAATTTTTTCAGTGCTATCAGACACTTTACGTAAAGCAGGAGGTGGCCTGTACTTGAAAGATAGAGATAACTTCTTTTGGATGGGACTCACCTCAATAGAAGCAGTGGTTTGATGAGGGCTCTTTGGATATGACGATCTCATCGTCATCAAGCTGCTTTGCTTTCTTCATGATGATCTTCGAGGATGGGTCACAGAAGAGGATAACATCATCCTTCAGGATCACCCAATCCCCCTTGTTGGGAACGCACTCTTGCGGTTTGGTCATGGTTCTCACCGTTGGTTATAAAGGTGGTCATTCTATATTTAATATCTACTGGAGGAGAGTGGTTGCCGGAAATATTCGGTTTATTCCTCCGCATCCGGGTCGTATCCCTGTTCTTCGAGCATTCCCCTGACGGCGTCCTCGATCTTATCCATGTGTTTTTCAATTGGCGGGGATGTCGCATCCAGCCAGTGCGATGAGGAGATGAAGTACTCCATGTCCGGGGACATATCCGTATTGTCTATCCTCACCGGTATTATCTTGATCTTCTTGCTCACCGCTCTCTCTACCTCGCGAAGGACCTGGGGGGAGTCATTTGAATTGTGGGAATAGATCAGGATCATCACAAGGCTGTCGTTTATGGCGTTGACGATGGATCCCCCGTAGCTCTCCCCCGAGAGGATGTCCCTGGGCGCTATCCAGCATTTGATATTCCTTCTCTCGAGGTTGGCGCAGGTTGAGAGCGCGGTATCCTCGTCCTTGGACGAGTAGCTTATGAAGACGTTGGCTTCCCCCTTCTTACCTCTCTTTCTTGATGTTCTCCCAACCAGTATGTTGCCTCTTGACTTCCTGACCATAACGACGATCACGATGATGATGAGGATGGCAAGGACGATACCTATGATCATCGGGATCAGGTTGGTGTCCTTCTCTCCACCTGGCTCATCTATTTCCACGTCGTCCCCCTCTTTCACGGTGGGGTCGGAACCTCTCAGTATCTCATCCAGGTTGGATGTTCCATCCGAGTCCATGTCCTGGTTGGCGTCGATGGAGTTGAGGGGATCGAGGCCGTAAAAGATCTCATCATTGTCCTTCATGCCGTCCCCGTCGGAGTCGTCGTCGTTGGGGTCTGTTCCGTTCAAATACTCCTGGAGATTGGTGAGGTTGTCCCCATCCGGGTCACCGTTCCTGTCCATGTCGTTGTTCGGGTCAAGGCCGATCTCGATCTCGTAGAGGTCGGGCATCCCGTCCCCGTCGGCGTCGTGGTCCTCGGGAAGGACCTCTATCATAAAGGTCGTGGAGGCGTTGTTTCCCGCGTGGTCGAAAAAGACGACGGTCATGCTGAAGATCCCCACCTCTCCAAGGGATCCCCGGAACTTCGTTACGTTCCAGTGGAGATCGTTGTTGTTGATCATGCCGCCTAACAGATCGATATTGTCGGTTGCGTTGACGTTGATCTCGAAGAGACGGTTGGCGTAAACCGTCATGTCCTCGATCGGCTCGATGGACGGCGGTATGATGTCTATGATGGTTATGTTGGAGACGTTGGTTATCAGGATGTTCTCGAAGTGATCCTCGATATGGTACCTCACCGAGATCCTCATGTAAGCGTCAAAGGGGACCTCTATCGACCCGCGGTAATATCCGTCCTCGTATGTCAGGTTGATCCACGTGAACGGGATGGGCCCGGCAACTATGTTCACCGACACGTTGGCCACAAGCCAGTTATCGCTGACAACCAGGGAGAAATGGAGGATCTCCCCCGTCATGGCTACAAGATCCGTGTAATTGCCGATCAGCTCGGGATCGTCGTTGTCCACCAATGGTATGGAGACCTGGGAGATGATGACGTGGTTCTCCGTGTCCAGGAGATGCACCTCGTAATGAAGGTTCCCAACGTGGTTGTACGGTAGGACGATCTCCGCGGTGAATGTGGTGTTCTCGATGAGAGTGACGTTGAAATGTTCCGAGTCGTACCACCAGATCACGTATGCGTCCACGATATCGATGTTGTCGGT
>JAUVCY010000067.1 GCA_030595585.1 Thermoplasmatota archaeon | reverse complement strand
GACCTCCTCGATAGATCTGGACACGTCGAACAACATCGTATGGATAGACTTCAACACATCTGGACCGGACCTGCTGTTCTCACCTGGAACCGGGAGGTTCGATCCGGCGGATGTGGTCAGGCCGGGCTCCCGGGTCTCCGTTCATTACTCGATATACAACCAGGGCCCCGTATCAGGTGAGATCAATATTGGCGTCTTCAACGGAGACCCCGAAGAGGGAGGTACTGCTATCGGAGAGATATTGGACCCGGGGCCCGCAGGGCCCGGGGAATACCTCAACGGGTCCCTCTCGTTCATCTCACCACAGAACACGAGTATGATCTACATCGTAATGGACCCATATGGAGAGTATCCACCCGATATGGTCGATGCGGGCTGGAAGTCCCTTCTCCTCGTCAACTACCCTCCGATCCTGCTGGGCTCACCCTCTATCGCCATGCTGGAGGACTCGGCCGGCGCGATCCTCTTCCTGGATGCTTTCTTCGACGATATCGATGATCTCGGGGATGTTCTCGAATACTCCCTGATATCGTCTCCTGTCGTGGTTTCGAGGATAGGTATCGGAGCGGAAGGTGCGGCCTTCCTCGAGGTCAAACCCCCACCTGACTGGTTCGGGGAGGCCGAGGTGATCATAGGCGTGGACGACGGATTGGGAGGGGTAGAGGTGACGATACCCGTTACGGTCTCCCCCTTGAACGACCCACCCACATTTCCCCAGGCCCCTCTGTGGGAGATGGACCTGGTGGTCCTGGAGGACACCGCCCTCCTCATCACCATCCTGGCGGAGGATATTGAAGGCGACCCCGTCACGTATTCCACCGAGGAGAAGGGGATAGAGCTGAATGGTGAGACCGGTGAGATAGTGTGGTATCCCGTCCAGAAAGATGTTGGGACCCATGTATTTGCCATATCCGCCAATGATGGGAACGGAGGCGTCTCGATCCTGTACATCACGGTCGAGGTGATAGAGGTCAACGAGGGGCCGTATGTCGAGCCGCTGCCGGATATCACCTGCACGGTGGGGGAGATGCTTACCTTCAGGGTCATCGCAACGGATGAGGAGGGCGATAACCTGACCTACTCCTCGGACGTCCCGTTCATCACGTTGGGATCTGACGGCGGAGGCGCGATCAACGCCACCCGTGGAACGGAGGGGACGATCCTGGTAACCATAGAGGTCAGGGACGGGACCAACTCCCGGTATGCGTCGTTCAATCTGACCGTTCTACCCGAAGGTGAAGGGGGAGATGGGAAGGGGTCCTTTGATCTTCAGCCGATAATGGCTGCAGGGGGGATCGCCCTGGCCCTGTTCGCCCTCCTGTTCGTCGGCTTCAAGGCCATGAGGAGGAATGAGGAGGACAATGGGGTGGAAGAGGAGCGCAGGAGTGCTGACGACCTCTATGGAAAGGAGAGGGCGGAGGTGGAGGATACCATGCCTCCGGTGGGGGAGGAACCACTGGAGGAAGTACGGGAATGAGCCCAGGCGAGCCGATGGCCGGAAGCAGCTTCGCGACACTGCAGGACCAGGTGGTGGATAAGGGCCTGTGCATGCTGTGCCACGGATGTGTGGCCTCCTGCCCCGTCGATGCCATCGAGATCGTTGGAGAGAGGGTCAGCCTCACAGGGGAGTGCATCGAGTGCGGGGCGTGTTACCGCGTATGCCCTGGTAAAGGTTATGATCTTCAAAAGGCTCGGGAGAGCCTGTTCGGCCGTAGGGAGAAGGGGATAAGGGAGCGGTTCCACGGGGTACATCTGTCCGGGAAGAACCTCAGGTCATCGGATGATGAGGTGTTCCGTGCGGGATATGTGGGGGGCCGGGTATCGACGGTGTTGATCCACGCCCTTGAGGAGGGCCTTATAGATGCTGCCCTGACCACGGACTGGGGGGAGGGCCCCGTTCTATCGGTGGGGTCTGGCAGGATCTGCAGGGATAGGGCCTCGGTCCTTGGGTCCAGCTCCTCCAAATACCTTTTCTCGCCTGTTCTCACCCTCCTCAAGGAGGTACAAAGGGACCCGGATATCCAGCGCGTTGCCGTCGTCGGACTTCCCTGCCACATCCAGGCCCTGAGGAACATGCGATCCGATGAAGCTGCCTCCAGGTACACGGAAAAGGTGGTCTATGCTCTGTCGTTGAACTGCGGCGCACCCAACCTCACGGATGAGAACTGGAGGTCCCTGATCGGGCGGATCATGGAGGTCTCCCGGGAAGATATCTCGAGCGTTGAAATCAGGAAGATAAAGGGTAGGACCCTGAGGTTTCGCGTCCGGATGAAGGATGGCACCGAGAGTGTGAGGGATCGTCCACTATCTGAATATATGCGAATGATCAAGAGGTATCCCAGATGGCCCAGATGCGACCTCTGCATCGATTATTCCGGGGAGCTCTCAGACATATCCTTCGGCAATCCGTTGGCCAGGACCGAAAAGGGCAGGGACCTGCTCGATGGGGCCGTGAAAGCAGGGAAGCTGATCCCCGGCTCGAGGGACCAGGCTGTCTCCCAGTTCGCGATAGATATATACGGATATCTGCTGAAGAAGGTGGGGGCGAAAAGGAGGGTGGAGAGAAGGCGCAGGAGGGGAGAACCCCACCCCGAGTACCGATGTTGATGCTGAATCCCAACATTGACAGATCGAATATGATCTAAGCCTCTCAATGTTGGGAGAAGCCTCACTTTATTCTCATCTATGCTCATTGTGTTAAAGTTAGGCTGAATACTAAATATACACCAAATATATCTCCCTGGCCATATGGACCTCAAGCAGTTCCCTCCAAAGGCCCGGATGAGGCGCTGGACGGGGGGCGGCCTCTCCGCCTCCATGCGATATTCGGCGGCGGGCGTCTCCACGTGCGTATTCATCGATAATGGAAAGCACTCCTTACTGATAGATGTGGGTGACGGAAGCCTCAGGGACCTGCTGGAGATCAACCGTGTCGGGGAGGCGGGACCGGAGCTCGACCCCATAGAGAACCTGAAGGCGATATTGATAACACACCCCCACTTCGACCACTACGGAGGCCTGTTCTCCTTCCTCCATTTCCTGAGGCTTATGGAGAGGTCCACCCCCCTCGAGATCATCTTCCCACAGGGGTCCCAGGATAGGATAATGCCGATGATCCATCTGTTCGAGGAGGATAGAAAAGGGAGCATTGGGTACGTTTTGACACCCAGGGCTATCACCTCTGGTGAGGAGATCACAATAGGGGATCTCCAGGTGATGACCCTGGGTGTGGACCACCACGACAGCGATATAAGGGGCAACGTTGGGAATCGTGTGCCCGCCCTCTGTTACAAGGTCATCCTCGGACCCACCTCCATTGTCATCACAGGGGACACGGGCCCCTCTCCCGAACTCTCTGGATTTGTTTGCGATTCGGACCTGGCGCTGATCGAGGCGACATATCCAAGCGATATGATGTCGCCCTCCGGCGTCCACCTGAACGTCCATCAGGCGAGGGAGATAGGGGGGTTGGCGGGGGAGCATTGGTTGATCCACCGGACGGGGGGTTCGGATGCGGAGATCGAGGGGAACGGCTAGCTGTCCGGGTCCCACGGCAGGTACACCTTGAATACAGATCCCCTGGGCCTGTTCGGCTCAACCCATATCCTGCCGTTGTGGAGCTCTATGATCCCCCGTGAGATGTCCAGCCCAAGCCCCGTTCCGATCACGGCGTTCTGGCCGTTGCCCCTTGTGAAACGGTTGAATATGGATTCATGATCCTCCTTCGGAACCCCGTTCCCCTGGTCCTCTATGGAGATCGTGACCCCGGCGAGGTCCGTGTCCAGATGGATATGGACCTTCGATCCCTCGGGACTGTATTTCATCGCATTGTCGATCAGGTTCTGAAACACCTGTTCGAGAAGAGGGAGACCCAGGATCCTCGATCTGCCCTTTTTCAGGTCGAACCTGATATCGTGGCCGGAGGTCCTGGGATAGAGCGTATCTATCGAGCCGTTGATCATCTCCGCCAGGTCGATCTCAACGAACTCCCTGGCCACCTTTCCCTCCCTGATCTGGGCGAACAGCTTGGTGAGGGAGATGGTGTCCGACATCCTCCTGGTCATTCTGACGATCTTCTCCAGGTATTCCTTTTTCCCATCCTCTACCTGCATGTGGAGGATCTCGGAGTATCCCATGATCGTCGTGAGCGGGTTCTTGAGGTCGTGCGAGAGGACCGACAGCATCAGGCGATAGGAGTTGTTCATCCTCTCGAGGTCCGTGATGGTCCTGTTGAGGTCCTCCACCTCGACCCCGGTCATCCTGACACCAAGGAGCTTCCCCTCCTCTATGAGTGGGGAGAATATGCACAGTATCGGTTTCCCGGCACCCCTCCTGTCCTGGAGTTCGAGGTTGACCATGGTCTCCTCTCCGGTGTCATGGGTATGGGACCAAGCGTCGTTCGCCCGGTCAAGATAGTCGCCGGGAGGTACGAAGAACGGCCCGGAGAGGATCTCCGGATCGAGATCGATCGTGGAGATGTACTCCTCCACCTTGCTGTTGAAATCCACCTCCCAGCCCGTACCCGTGTCCCTCCAGGTGACGATCAGGTCCCTGCAGGAATCCGAAAGCGACCTCTGCCTTATGATGTCAGAATTGGTGCTTTCCACGTCAAGCATCCTTCCCAGTACGTTGCCGGCGGTGTGGCCTATGTCCCTGATCAGGTCCTGGTCCGCATCCCTGAAACCGTCAGATCTGGCGGAATAGAGTGAAATGGTGCCCACTTGATCATCACCGTTGGTCAGGGGGATCACGAGCGTCGAGCCGATCTCGAATGAGAGTATCCTTCCATCCTCTGTCCTGCCCCGGTGCAAGTGGTCCAACCTGTTCCTGGAGTTGTACATTGTCGAATCGTCCAGGGTCTCCAGGTCCAGGTCATCCATGCTGTTGAAAAGCCCCATCCCCGCCGCGAATTCCTGGTTCTCGGAGAGCTCCTCGCCGTGGGTGCCGTACGAGTCCCTTTCCATGGTGGTCCCCGGTGATCTCCACCTGAGGGACCCCATGTCAAAGCGGATCAGGGAGGGCAGGTAGCTGGAGAGGGCCATGCAGATGTCCCTGCTGTCCCTTGAGGTGGCCAGGGCCTTGATCATATCGTATCTTCCCTGCCAGAAGGCTCCCGCAGAGCCCCTGTCCGGGGCCGTCCCCATACTTTTCCAGGAAATATTGGAATGGCCACCGCTGGACAACCCCCTTTTTACGGGGGCGGCGGTGCTCTTCACCGCGGCTTCGGTCTCGAATATATTTCGAGCGTTCAAGCTATCAGGGATAGACTTGCGACCAGGCCGATCCATTGAAAGAAACCCCAAAAAAGGCCCGAATTTCGAGCCCTCTAACCCCACGATGACCGTGATGTTATTTATTGATTTAGGACCATTTCCAATGCAGGTTCGAAAAGGTATTTAAAGGAATTTTTACCACTCTATCATTTCCAGTGGAAGGGGGTGTTCAAGGGTCCAAACTCATGGGATCTTGACCCTTGAACGGGATGGTGTATGATGGGCCCATGGATGAGAAAGGAGATGGTCCGGTCCATTGGAACATACCTCCGAAAACGATATATCTGGACTACCCCTTGTCCACGCGATGCATAGGGGGAACGCCGCCTCTTCAATACCGAGGCTATTGATCATTCTGGGGCTTTTATCGTCCTTTTCACTTATGGCCATCGTACCGGCCCAGGGGGAGGTTGACCTCTTGATGGAGGTGGATACTCCGTCAGAGGTGGATGATGGGCCCCTGATATCCAACTTCACCTCGTATTTCGACTACAACACCATGCAGGTGTATCTGAAGGAGCTGGAGGATAGATACCCATCCATAATGAAGCTATTCTCCATCGGTGAGACCTACGAGGGCAGGGAGATCCTCTGCGTCAAGCTTAGCGATAACGTGAACACGGTGGACGACGGGATCCCCGGGTCCGAACCCGACGCTCTTCTCGTTGGGGCGCACCATGGGAACGAGTGGATGTCATACGAGGTCCCCCTGTACGTGCTCTCGTACCTGCTTCACTACTATGGGCAGGAGGGGCCCAACGGCTCGGCAGCCTCCTTCCTCATAGACAACAGGGAGATCTACGTCGTACCGATGCTCAATGCGGATGGCGTTCAGTACGCCCACGATGAGAGCCGCGGCTGGAGGAAGAACCGGGAGCCCAATTACATCGGGGAGTTCGGGCCCACTGCCCGTCCGAATCCCGGCCTCTATCCGGTATCATACGGGACAGATATCAACAGGAACTACGGGTGGATGTGGCATCTGGACGGCGGGTCCAATGAGCTGATAACGAGTGGAGGGACCTATCGTGGGCCTCCGGACAACTTCGATGACGATGGGGATGCCCTGATCCAGGTGGACCTGATCACAGGACGCCTTCCAATTGGCGTTGATGAGGGCATTGACGAGGACCCCTGGGATGGGATCGATAACGACAACGATGGGCAGGTGGACGAGGATCCTGCCGGCGGTTTCACCACACACGAGGCCCGGGCTATGAGGGATCTCGGAGATAAGTACAGGTTCCCTGTCATGATCACATATCACACCTACTCGGAGCTGGTCCTCTGGCCGTGGGGATACACCGATGAGCTGCCGCCTGATTCTTCCCATCTCGCCTCCCTTGGGGTCAGAATGGCGAACATGAACGGCTACCGCCCCATGCAGGGTGAGAGCCTCTATCCCGCAACCGGGGAGATGACGGATTGGTTCTACTCCCAGTACGGCACCTACTCCTACACTTTCGAGATCGGCAGAACACACAACATGCCCGGTGAGGAGATACTGGAACAGGTCCAGAGGAACCTGGAGCCTTCACTGTACCTGCTGGATTCGGCGGCGAACAGGTACAGGTCCCACATCACGTTCGACGAGAACTCCACGCTGGCCACCAGCTCCCACAATGGGATAGATATCGAGGTGTCGTTCGAGGATGATGGGTACCCCTATCCCTTTTCCGAGGACCGGAGCAGGGTCGTCTACCGGGTCAACGGAGGTGATTGGACCTGGGTGCCACTGGATATGGTAGAGGATGGTAACTGGACCGGCAGTATACCCGCCCAGGACGATGGGTCCGAGGTGGAGTACTATTTCGAGTTCATCGATTCCCAGGGGGGCTCCGTCGTGGAGCCCATGTACGCGCCTTACGATTACAATACGATCTCCGTACCCATGAGAAACCTGTGGGCAGTGTACATGGTGCCAAGCACTCTTTTTGTCATGATATTCACCCTTGGGACCATCTGGGGGGGATTCACCTTCGGCATCTACCGATCGTTGACATCACCCAGACGTGGGGGTTCCTGATTTGGCAGGGGGAAAATCGGAGGTTTTCTCCAGCAAGTGGGGCCTTCTGATGGCCGCACTGGGGGCAGCCATCGGAACCGGGAATATCTGGAGGTTCCCCAAGGAGGTTGCGAGCAACGGGGGCGGATCGTTCATGATACCCTACGTCATCTTCCTCTTCACCTGGTCCATTCCGATCCTGCTTATCGAGTTCAACCTGGGCAAGAAGACGAGGAAGGGAACGATGGGGACCTTTGCGGCCTTTCTCGGAAAGAACAAGGCCTGGATGGGCGCATGGCTGGCGTGGATCTCCACCGCCATCGGATTCTATTATGCCGTGGTCATGGGCTGGACCCTGAGGTACGCCTTCGGGTCCCTCTCCGGGAGCATAGACTACTCCGACGCTCAGGGCACCTGGGAGTCGTTCCTGGAGTCCCCTTATCTGGTCGTTTTCTTTCAGGTCATGGCCATTGCGATAACCGCGGTGGTGGTCTACAGGGGGATCGAGAAAGGGGTTGAGAAGATCAACAAGATCCTGATCCCCGCCCTGTTCATAATGCTCGTATTCAGCATGATACGGGCCCTGCTTCTCCCCGGGGCCATCAGGGGAGTAGCCTTCATATTCACCCCTCATTCCGATACCTTCTTCAACGGCAAGACGTGGATAGCCGCCCTGGCGCAGTCCGCCTGGTCCTGCAGCGCTGGCATGGGCATGGCGATCACCTACGGCGCATACACGAAACGGAAGGACGATACCGTGCTCAACGCCTTCCTCACCGGATTGGGCGATACGACGATCGCCCTGGTTGCAGGCATCTTGATATTTGCC
>JAUVCY010000054.1 GCA_030595585.1 Thermoplasmatota archaeon | reverse complement strand
CTACTCTTCTCCTGAACGTGCTGTATCTTCACAGGGATCCTTTCGGCAAGGTGAGCTATTCGGATAACGATATCATATCGTTCTTTCTGGACAACGTTTCACTGATGGAGATCTTTACCAGCAGTGGATTGGCGAGTAGGGTGGTCCCGATCACCAGGGACATGGCGCTGGGGGATCACCAGGTCAACGTATCCGTGAACTCATCCACGTATGGCGAAATACTGGTAAGCAAGGCCTTTACGGTCAGGAAGATCCTTACTGATATGGTCCTGACCTCTTCTTCATACGACGTCGATCTCAACGAGGAGGTGAACATCCATGTATCGGTCAGGGATGAGTTCAACAGGGATGTCAAGGGTACTATCCTGCTTGATGGGAAGGAGATGGAAATTGATGGGATGATCGGCCTGAATTATTCGTTTTCAACGTACGGAAACCATTCGGTCGTTGGCAATTTCTCCGGTGAAGAGTACTATTTCAATTCAAGCGATGAGTTGACGGTAGTGGTAAGGGACGATCCCATCCTGAAACTGTTGCTTATCAATGCAACCATTGAGATCGGCCAGATGATCGAAGGTGAGCTTCTGGTGGAGAAAGGGGAGGGACTTGTGGAGGTCCACATAGGTGAGATGATCATACCGCTGGGGCTCGCCTCAAATGGGTCCACGTCCTCATTTTCATTGAATTCGTCCCTGCTCGGCCTGGGATCGCATCGTGTTCTTGCCTCTCTGATAAGTTCTGCATTTTGGGTCAGGGATGGTGTGAGCCAATACGTGACCATTCTGATCATCGAGAAGGTGATAGAGGAGCCCGTTGTCGAGGATCCCGTCGTTGAGGATCCCATTGTGGAGGACCCTGTTGAGGTGGTCACGCCTGAAGATGATGAGAACTTCTTCGAGAACGCCCCTTTCTGGAAGATAGTTCTGATGCTGGTTATGGCCCTGATGGTCCTTATCGTGGTATTCGTATTTGTGAGAAAGGAGAGGGTGCGCAGGAGAGAGGAGAAAGTTGACATGGTTCCGGTCCACGAGGCGGGTGAACCTGTGAGGGTGGAACGCGTGGAGGATAAGAGTGAGGAGAAGATCACGCGTCAGATATTGAAAAAGGCCGCGGAGCATCTGGGCATCAAGAGGATCGATCCGGTGAGGGCGGGAGTGGTGGTGAAGTATATCGACATGATAGAGGGCTCTCCCGAAGGGATAGGCTTGAGGACGACGCTCACCCCAAGGGAGAACAGGTCAAAGCTGGTCATAGGTGGGGCCGGTGAAGAGGTGTCACAGCGTATCACATCCACGTTCGAGAAGTGTGTGTACCATCCCGGGCCCCCCACAAAGGATTCCATCAAAGAGTACGATGCCTCCATAGGAGAGGTCACGTCCTGGTACCGCTCCCTGCCTTCCGGCGGTGAGGAGAGCTCACGCTGAGAAAGTTGGCGAATGGAGGCTGACCCTTGGGATCTTATCCCAATTGTGCTTACCTGTCCAGCCTAACTTTGACACGATGAGCATAGATGAGTGTCAAAGTTAGGCTTCTCCCAACATTGACAGGCTAATATCCTATTCGATCTGTCAATGTTGGGATTCAGATCAGATTAGATCTATCAAAGTTGGGATCCAATATATTGGATGTGAGTGTCCTATCGATTTTGGAGGTAAATAGTTCTCTATAGAGGGAAACTATAAGTGTTTATGTCCCTATAAACAATACTATATGATGAAAGATAGGGCCATTGAGATGATCAAGGACCTTCATGAGGGAAACCTGCCCGATGTCGTGAACAGAGACCTGGAATTAAAGCTCCCAAAAGCAATGAAGGCGATAACAATAATTGGTCCAAGACGTGCGGGAAAGACTTATTTTCTATACAATATCATGAAAAGGTTCAATGATGTAGAGAGGGAGAGGATGCTCTATATCAACCTCGAGGATGACAGATTGTTACCTCTTGAACTATCTGATCTTGATATACTGCTGAACTCCTATTACGAGATCTACCCTGATAACAGGAAGAGGATGGTATATCTGTTCCTCGACGAGGTCCAGAACGTTGACGGATGGGAGATATTCGTAAGAAGGGTCCTTGATGGAAGGAACATAAGGCCATTTATTACCGGCTCTTCCTCAAAGATAATGACAAGGGAGATAGCAACCTCGATGAGGGGAAGGTCCCTATCCCATCTGATACTCCCATTCTCATTCTCCGAATTCCTGAGAGCAAGATGTGTTGAGGTTGACGAGTATCTATCTTCTGCAAAGAGGTCGATCGTCATGAGAGATCTGAGGATCTTTCTGGAACTTGGGGGTTTTCCCGAGGTCGTACTGGAGGATGATGACGATCTGAAGATAAGGATCCTGAAGGATTATGTCGAGGTCATGTTGATAAGGGATATTGTGGAGAGGCACAGTGTAAGGAACATCAAGGTGTTGAGGATGCTCTTTCACGCCATTTTAAGTTCCTATGCAAAGCAGTTCTCTGCACATAAGTTCCACAATTCGCTCAAGTCCCAGGGGATTAAGGTTAGTAAGAACACCATATACGAATATATTCAATATCTGGAGGATACATTTTCCATTTTCTCGATCAGGAGGTTCAGCCATTCACTGCGCGAAAAGGAGCAGAGCCTGCCCAAAATATATGTGATCGATAATGGTTATGCCGCAAAGATCGGATCCAGTTCATCTCTGAACATTGGTAGGCTGATGGAGAATGCCGTTGCCATAGAATGGTTCAGAAGGATGTCACAGAACCCGTTGCTGGAGGTATACTACTGGCGGGACAACCGTCGTAAAGAAGTGGACTTTGTGATAAAAGAAGGCCTTGTTATCAGAGAGCTTGTGCAGGTATGCTACGACCTGGAGGAGTATGATACCCGGGTCAGGGAGATCACTGCACTTGAAAAGGCAGGTGAGGAATTGGGTTGTAAAGATCTGAAGATAATAACCTGGGACAGGGATGATAGCGAGATCATCAACGGCAAACAGATCTCTTTCATACCGTTATGGAAATGGCTCCTGGGTAGGGCCTGACAGATCACTGATGGACACATGGATATTACAGCCTAACTTTGACATATGAGTATTTATGAGTGTCAAAGTGAGGCTTCACCCAACATTGACAGGCTCAGATCATATTCGATCTGTCAAAGTTGGGTTACGGTGTTTTCTGTGGACGTTGTTCCCGGATACTTTGTGATCAGATGGATCACCTTCGCCTTGACCTGATGGCGGGGAGCGCCATAAGGAATAGAAGTGGGACCAGCAGAATTGGGTTTGGGAGGGGAAGGCTGGAATCATCATCGCCCTGTTCTCCAATATGATCATAGTAATCGCGAACGTACCCGTACTCCTCGAACCCGGGCGTTGTTATCGTTGTGGGACCCAGAAACACCATGACCTGTGGTCCGGACGTTTCGGAGAAGAAGTTGTAGTAGTGGTCCAGGTTAAAGGTGAGCTCACCTTTTTCGTTCGTGAACGACGTGCCGTTGTCGACCCACTCGGTGATCCGGTACGGGTCCCTGGTGAGAAACTCCTGGTGCACGATATCTATCGGGGCGACCACCTGGTGGAATTCCCACCCCGACCTAACTGGTATGACGACGTTGAGCCAGCCGTGGCCGAACCACTGCTCTATAGATCGATCGTAGCGATATCCCAGCTCGAGCCAGGCGGGGATCCCAACCGCCCTGAGCATGGAGGCCATCAACAGGGATTGGTCGTCGTTGTCCCCGTACCAGTCCGCAATGCACCCTTCCGGCCATTTCGGATAGGCGCCGTACTTGATCTTGTCGATAACCCTCTGGTCATCTGCTGTGGTATTGAAATGCTGTCTCATCCAGTCGTAGATCGCCCTGACCTTTCCCAGCACCGTGGGCTCCTGGTCCGTGAGGGCGTATGCAGTTCTCTGTATGATGGGTGAGCCGGGATGATATCGGTATTGTTCCGGTATCCCGTCGTCGTCTTGGTCGACCTCCCATTCGTCGTCCAGGTAGAGATCTTTGTAGGGTGAGGTGATATCTGCGGTGGTGCCGGAGTCCGTGGTGTTGACGTTCCACTTCTGATAGTACAGCCTCGCGCTGAACTCCGCTTCGATCGATATGTCGCCCCTTATGTCCGTTAACCTCCACCCGGAGATCTGGTTCATGTGCGTGTTGTGGTCTTCATACGGCAGCGGTTCGTATACGTTTTCCCCGATGTTCACGGTGGATAGATGAACGTCGGTAACGTCCTGTACAATGAGTGAACTTTCGTACGTTGAGAGGGGTATGTCGAAAGGAATGGCGACGTTGAGATCGACGTCTGCGGATCCTCCGGTCACCTCAAATTGGTAGGAGAAGTTGATGGTGACGTCAGTATGCTCGGGGAACTCCCGATAGAGATCGTATCGGTCCGATCCATGGCTGCTATCTGTGGTGTGGGAGCTTCCCACCGCGTTTGCCGGGAAGATGGGTATCAGCATGGTGAGGAGGATCGCCATGAAAAGAGTGGTATGTCTGCATTTTCTCATCGATCTCCCCTTCCTCGTTATTCGGGTATCCCATTATTAATATTACCTGATGGACCGGGAGCATATCTTCCCTTGACCGATAGAGTTGAACAAGAAGAGTGAGAGGCACCTGGTTGAGTGCGTTTTTTTGCGTTGCATAGAAAAAAAACCCAGATGCCAGTCTCGTGAGCTCTATATTCCTCAAACTATAAAATAAATGTTATCTGGAGCCCCAACTTTGACATATAAGTATAATTATGTGTCAAAGTTAGGCTGGAGATATTATCGACACCTCATTGGTCGTTTACATAGAATAAACAATTTGTTAATGTAATGTAAACAATGTATTTACATCTCGTAAATAATAGTTTCCATCCTAACTCTGACACTCATATTGTGGTATATACTATACAACGGGATCATTTCTCAGCTTTTTCCTTATCTCTCTATCCTTCGCCGTAAGTACAAGATTGGTGAATTCGTTGATCTCCTGAAGCCATTTCAGCCTATCTTCCGTGGATAGACTCATGTACTCCCTGATCTTATCATCCTCTATCGTATAGGAATACCCAACGCTCATTCACTCACTCCTTCTGGAGATCTTTTACCTTTCTCAGCATCTCTACATCGCTGATATCCTGAGCCCTACCGCTGTACTCTTTCATCCTGATCAGGTCATCCATGGATGCGAGATAGATCTCGATATCCTTTGCGCTCTTGACGCTCCTTCTCTGTCGCGCCCCTTTGAAATCAAGCGGGTGATCGAGCAGGATATCAACCACCTTGAACTGATCTGTCCCGTGATAGAAACTGAAGGCTTTCAGGTTACGGTTATCGATCCAGTCGCGGACCTTCTCTTTGTCTGCGAGATCTTTCGCCTTGACGGGAAGTCTGGGAACATACCCCAGGTCTTTTAGTACCTTTACAATGGCCAGAACGTTCTTCCTGTCCGTGGAGATGATGAGATCAATATCCTGTGTCACCCTGGGTACGCCGTAGAGGTTCACCGCAAGTCCCCCCACCAACAGATAATTCACCTTATCCCTGTACAAAGCCTCAAAAAGCTCATAATAGTACATTGACCTCACCGATCCCTCCGATGCTCATTCCCGGACGTTCTTGAACATCTCTCTACCTTTCGGGAAATTCGCAAACAGAGAACATATTCAACACTCTCTTAAATGATCTATCGCTATTTAATCCTGAGTGAAGTTTGGAGGAAGGTATCATGCTATTATTCTTTTTCAAGAGTGGTATGGGATCCAATTACTTATCCAGGGTATCCCGGTATCCCAACTTTGACACCCGTGTGTAATTAAATGTCAAAGTTAGGTGGTATTTGCTCAGCCCCTCTTTTATAGATGTGTCCGGGGCCCAGCCAAGGGAACTTTTTAGTTTTTTATTCAAACAGCACGACCTGTAGATCTCCCCCGCCCTCTTCTCCCTGTGAACGATACTGCTTTTCGATCCGGTGACGTCAATTACGGTGTTTGCGAGGTGATCCAGTGAGGTCTCCGATCCCGTTCCCACGTTGAACGTCCCCTCGATGTCTTTCTCGTATGCCATTATCAGGGAAGCTGCAACGTCCTTCACGTAGACGAAATCCCTGGTCTGCCCTCCGTCCCCGAATATCGTCAGCTCCTGGTCCTTTGATGCCCATTCCATGAACTTGGATATCACTCCCGAATATGGATTGGATGGGTCCTGGCGGGGGCCGTACACGTTGAACAGCCTGAATATGACATTCTTCATTCCGTGGATCTGGTTGTACAATCTCAGGAGATTGCCGGAGGCGTACTTGTGGTTCCCGTAGGGAGAGAGGGGTTCCTTGCTGGCATCCTCCGTTGTGGGTACTTCCTCTACGTCCCCGTAGACGGCGGCCGAGGAGGTGAACAGTACCTTCTTGATCCCCGCCTCCCTGCACCTCTCAAGGACGTTCAGGGTACCGTTGTAGTTCACCCTGGCATCCTCCATGGGGTCTGCGATGGAGTCAACGACGTTGACCCTGGCTGCTAGGTGGAAGACGGCGTCCACCCCTTGAAGGTCAACAGGTGAGATATCGTTGATGTCCTTTTCAATGAACGAAAGCCTGGGGTTCCCGAGGTTATGGGAGATGTTGCGGGTGCTCCCTGTGGATAGATCGTCCAGAATAGATACCTGGTATCCTCTTTCCAGAAGCACGTCCACCAGGTTCGATCCTATGAACCCGGCTCCACCTGTTACCAAAACGGTTCTATTCATCTCTATTCCTCTTGTAAGTTAAAGTGTATTACATTAAGGATATTTTTACTTTGAGAATAATATTTGTTTTGAATGTTTCGTGGAGACCGTTCTGTATAATATCATAAAATGGCATAACCACTGTCTTTAAGGGTTTTAATAACGTAATCCATTACCATATTAAATTCGGGTGGATTCAGCAGTAGAACGCTGAGGTCAACCTTCCATCCCTTTTCGGAAATGTTGATATCGATATTTGGGTCCTGTTCTATTATCTTCATTTTCCGTTCAAACAATTTAATATCGGTTTTCACTTTTTGTTTGAGCAGGAACCATACGTCATACAGGTCACGACCCTTGCATCTTGTGCTCAATGCACGTAATTTTTCAGCAAGTATCTCCTCCTTCCTCAGGCCCAGAACGTTCACCACCCTTGTCTCGGGATAAATGAAAAATAGTCTGGTCCACTCGGGATCCAGAAAGACATCATTTCTCCTGGATATTTCTATATCGATAGAACCCATCGATCTCTCCGATCCGTCATAGAGCGGACCCCGATATCTCAGCCGAGCGTTGAAGGAAAGCCTGTCCTGTTCGATCCTGTCCAGTCTTGAATCCACCCCGTAACGACCCATCCTGGAGGCCGGACCCGTAAGCGCCGTTTCTATGTCCTCTTCACGGTATATGGTGAAATCAAGGTCCTCGGAGAACCTGTCCAGTCCGTGGGCGTGTTTGAGGAAAGTACCGCCTTTGAATACAAGTCCGTCCACATCTCTGTAGAGTTCTTGAAGGAACAGTGATTGAACGTAGTCCTGCTCGAGTATGTGAAGCGGCAGGTTATTCCCATGTATCCCTCTTAGCTGATTTCTGGTTATCATGTTATCTCCCTGTTCACATAGAGTTTCCATACCGGGTCAGGGTCGGATGGTTCAGATCCCTGGTCCAGTTTCGTATAGGTAGTGACCATACATTTCAGTTTATCCTTTTTGAAATTTATTTTCTTCTTTTCAAGCATGTATCCCAGGCGGGAAGCTATCGCCGAGCTACCTGTCCTTGTGCAATATTCCACCAACTTCTCCGGGTCAAGGTCTTTGGATAACGCCTGGTAGATATGAGGGACGCCTCCCGAGTATTCAGGATGTCTCAGGCAGTCGATAACGGTCTTCTCCGGGTCCGAAACAACCACCTTCCCGTGTCTCTCGTAACCGAAAAGCATCTGCTCCTTTATTGTCACGTATCTGATGGTTTGCCCCTGTAAATGTAGGGCTATTTTCCTTCTCGTGGTTGCCAGGAAAACGGTTCTGGGAACCTGGTCTGTCATCGAATGAATATGTAACGCACTCCAGAAGGCTATGTATGATGGTCTGAATATATCGGATACTATCTCGTAAACATCAAGTTCATTCAAAGTTTCGGTCAGTATGTATTTTCCCCTCTCCACTCTTGTTATCAGATCCTTGTTGTTCATATTCTGAATTATCCTTCTTGCGTTCAACTCGGATATCTCAAGGAATCTTCTTATATCGGTTGGTGTGAAGATCACCATCTCCCTTTTCTCGATATCTGTTATCAGTTGAGATTCTCTCCTGGAGATGCCCGAACTATTCATGTAACTATGTAATATGTTTATCGTATTAAAAAGTTACATAGATTGGAGACAAACAGGAATGGGTCAAGCCCGTATCTATGGATGTTCGAAACATCCACGGGACTATTCAGCCTAACTTTGACATAAACTAAGATGAATGTTAAAGTTAGGCTGCATTGTTCAGATGTTTTCGTGCGTTGGATAGTTCTTTCTCCACAGTTTCCGAGGGAAAGGAGTGTTTCCTGACCAGTTTCCTTTTAATGCAATCCTCAAATTTCAAGGCAGCTCCCCTCCAAGTAGATATATTCCCGATATCTTTACCTCTTGATAGAAGCCCTCGTTCTCATGTTTCATGGCGATCCAACTGCCTATATTCATACTTGTGATGTGTATCTCCCTTCCTATTTTATCCACATATCGGTTCAGTTCGATCTTAACCTTCTTGTTTACAATGGCCAGAAGGTCCAGGTCGCTATCCTCTTCGTACTCTCCCGTGGCACTGCTACCATACAGTACAAGGTTCGTGAGTGATGGGTTTTCCTCAACTAACCGTTCTACCAGGCCTGTTTCGTTGAGCCGATATAGCAGGATGAACCTCTTCAACTCTCTTGTAATATAATTGTCTATCAATTCGTAGTAATGAGCCCTTCCCAGCTCTTTACGGCGAAGTATGTTCTCTTTCTCCAGTTCATTCAATAATCTTGAACAGGTAGCATTGCTCAGCCCTATCTCCTTTGAAAGGCCGTTGACATATTGCATATCGCTGGGATG
>JAUVCY010000189.1 GCA_030595585.1 Thermoplasmatota archaeon | reverse complement strand
AAGCATTATCCCCCGGAAGAGGAGGAACAGGGCCGCGGCCGTGCCGGCTGCGATGGGTATCGTCAACACCCATGATGTTACGATGTTCCTGATCACCCGGAAGTCAATGGCCGTTATCCCGCCTGCCAGGCCGACTCCGATCACGGCCCCCACGATTATCTGGGACGTTGAGACGGGGATGCCCAGGAACGAACATACGAGCACCGACGTTGCCCCTCCGAACGAGGCAGCAAATCCTCTCGTGGGGGTTATCCTGGTGATCTTTTTGCCAATGGTGGTCATCACCTTGTATCCCCACGTGGAGATGCCCACAACTATGCCGGCCCCGCCCAGGACCAGGATCACAGGGGGTATCTCCACCGTTGATGAGATCGTCCCATCCCTTGCCGCAGTCCAGATGGCAGCAACGGGGCCGATGGAGTTGGCCACGTCGTTCGCCCCATGCGCGAAAGCGACATAGCACGCCGTCAGGATAAGCAGCGAGCCGAACATCCTTTCGACCATGTCATATTTTCCCTCGCCCTTCCTTCTACTGGACCTGGAGAGCCTGATCCTGCCGACGATGGCGGCGATCACCCCGATGGCTGCAGCAAGGCCAAGCTTGAAGAGCATATTGTCCAGAACGAGGTCCATGACGTTGTCGGATATCGGAAGTATCTCCATGGTATCGCGCAGGTTCTTCAGCCCTCCGGATATGCCGGTGAAGATTATTATGAAGAATACGAGGAAGATGAACAAGGGGATCAATTTTTTAGCCCGGCCTATCGTATCCTCAACGTCGAATATCGCCTTTCTTATGAACCGAAATATCATGAAGGCCATCAGGCCGCCGAATATCGGGGAGAGGATCCATCCTATCGATATGACCAGAAGTGTGGAGCCCTGGATCGCCTTCAGGGGGATCTCTCCCAGGATCACGGATATGAGGCCGAAACCAGTGACGGCCCCGACGATCGACTGGCTGGTGGAGATGGGCAGGGACTTGTACGTTGCCAGGGTCACCCACAGGGAGGCGGCCAGAAGGACGGCAAGCATCCCGGCGAGGAAGACGTAAAGCCCGGCATCTCCCGAGAAATAGATGATACCATCCACCCCCTCCTCCGAGAAATAGTTCGGGTCCACGATCCCTGATTTCAGCGTCTTTGTGACGTGTGAACCAACGAGAAATGCGCCCATGAACTCGAATACGGCCGCTATCAGAACAGCTTTCTTGAGGGTCAGGGCTCCCGATCCGAAGACCGTTCCCATGGAGTTCGCAACGTCGTTGGCCCCTATGGTCCAGGCCATGTAGAATCCGAAGATGATCGTGATGATGATCACGATGAGCATGCCGGTACTCAATCCAAACATCGTAATGCCTCTCATCCATGCACCATTTGAGCTGGCCGGGATCCTGGGATCTGCAGGTCAAAAGGGGGGGGGGTCGAGCCAAGATATGTAATATACTGACTTAATATTGACATATATATTGTATATTGAACTATGTAGAATATATAGATGGGCGGGTCACATGTTGAACTCTTCCATCTCGGGCATCTGAAGCTGTTTCATAAGCTTCTTTCTCATCCTCCTGTTGGAGGAGAGCCCCTTGACGGCCTTCTGCGACATGTTGTAATACTTCAGGAGGGACCTGACCTCCTTGTGGTCCACACCCGCGCCTCTGGATATCCTCTTGATCCTGGAGGATTTTATCTCCTTGGGATGCTGCAGCTCGTAATCGGTCATGGAGTTCATGATCACCTTGAACTGAGTGAGCCTCTTCTGGGTCTCCTTGGGGTCCTGCTGTTCCACCATTGAACCCTTCATCCCCCCGAATCCCTGGGGTAGGAGCCCCATCAGCTTGTCGAGCGGCCCCATCTTGGCGAGCATCTCCATCTGCTCCCGGAGCTCTATGAGTGTGAACTTGCCGGACATCATCTTCTTGGCGACCTGCTCGGCGTCCCCCCCGTCCATGGACTCCTGTGCCTTCTCCAGGAGGGTCTGAAGATCGCCCATTCCCAGGAGCCTGGAGATGAACCTGGGAGGCTCGAACTTCTCCAGGTCCTCCATGTGCTCCCCCACGCCGATGAAGGTGATGGGGGCCTTAGTGACCGAGACGGCGGATATCGCACCACCGCCCTTTGCGGTGCCGTCCAGCTTTGTCAGGATCACACCGGTGATGCCCACCGCATCGTGGAACGCCTGGGACTGTGGCCCCGCCTGCTGACCAACCGCCGCATCCAGGACCAGGAACCTCTCGTCAGGTTTGGCAGCCTTTGCGATCCTCTTCATCTCATCTATCAGGTCGTCCTCTAGCGCATGTCTCCCGGCCGTATCGATGATGATTATATCGGAGTCGTGGAGCTTCTTCATCCCGTTCTTGACGACGGCCACTCCGTTGCTCGCCTTGGGGTTGCCGTAAACCTGCACCTTGATCTTCTCCGCTAGCTGGGAAAGCTGTTCGAAGGCGGCGGGCCTGTGGACGTCAGCTGCGATGAGCCCGACCTTGAGCCCCCTCTTCTGGAAGTACTTCGCCAGCTTGGCGGTCGTTGTGGTCTTACCCTGGCCGTAGAGGCCGACCATCATGATCACGTGTTTGTCCAGGCCCACGTCGCGCCCCTCGCCGAGGATATTGACCAGCTCCTCGTAGATGATCCGTATGACGTGCTCTCTTGAGCTCATCCCTGCAGGCGGTTTCTCCTCAAGGGCCCTCCTCTCCAGCTCCTTGGTGATCTTGAGGACCAGGCGAACGTTGATATCCGCCTGGAGCAGGGCCCTCTGTATGTCCCTGACCACCTCCTTGATGATCTCCTTGTCAATATTGGAGGCGTTTGCGATCTTCTTGAGCGTCCCCCTGAGGGATTCGCCTAGGGAATCTAGTACCGTTCAATACCACCGGCGGCCCCATCTCGCTTTATGAATAAATATGTTGTGGGCACGTTCACTACGTGAATCCCGTGTGGTCCAGCCCCGGACGATCCATCGATAATCATTTATCGAACCCGCCATATCAACCGTCATGAGGAGATCCTGGTCATGGCCGTTCTTTACCAGTTTCGATCGGGCCTTCCTGAACCTTAAGAGGGATTTTCAATCCGACCCGTTCAGGTACCTGACCAAGTGGGACATAGTCTGCCAGATATATCGGGATATCAGCGGGGAGGCGTGCCTGGTACCTGTTGAAACGGGGAGGTACACCTTCGGAAAGGATGGCAGGTGGAGGTCCAGGAAGGAGGAGGAGAAACCCCTCAGGACCTGCCCGGTCCACGTCATGTTGGGCAGGGAGATGGGCGACAGGCCCAGGGCGGATATCTGTTTTATCGACCTGGACACCATGCAGATAGGTACCACGATCAGATACAGAAGCAGAAGGCCCACATCGATCTCGTCCTGGAGGTTCGGGTCAGGGGTGGGGCTCTCCGTTATCCACAATATGGATGTTCAGTACTCACGGAGGATGAACAAGAGGACCGGCAGATCATCCAAGACAGAGGGGTTCAAGGAGTTGGAATCAACGGTGATCTCGGAGATCGGCACCCTCAAGGAGTGGGACAAGGCGATCCTCCTGATCGTGGACAACCATTCCCTCTACACCAAGGTCGAGCTGGAGGAGTCCTTTTCGAAGAGGTTGAACCCGTACACCATAAGGATATTCTACATCACCCCCAGATCGGGGTTCCACATCACGGGAAAGAGAAAGCCCAGGGAGCAGAAGGAGGATATGGAGGGATAGGCCGAGCAGAGGGTCCATGCCCTTCCCTTCCGTGGAAAAACATTTATATTCTGTTATCTCTGAAGTTACAGGGAAGCCCATCACGGGAAGAGGGAGATGTAGTAATTTGGCTACGGTAAAAAAGCGGAAGTATCGCAACAAGTCCAAAGAGAGGATATTCGACACCTCCGTATGCCAAGCCAAGTTCAGAAAGCCAAGGATACTGCAGAAACGCAACCGCTCCTTCAACGAGGACCGGGAGCTCTTTTTCGATCACAACAGGAAGATCGAGGCGAGGCTGAATGGAATCGTGTTCAGGGACACATTTGCGGTGGGTTTCAGGACGACAGGACTTGGTAACCTCGATGATATCATGGGCAAGAAGGATTGGCCCGATATGCCCAAGGCCTCAAGACCCAAGACCACAAAGAGGGAGAAGGGGCCCGGATACGAGAAAACATGGGGCCAGGACCGATCATTCAAGCAGAAGTGGACCCAGCCCGAAGTCGGGAGTGAGATCATCACACCGGGCGCTTCCACCAGGGGTCAAGATCAATACCGGATGGGGGCGAGAAGGGACCTGCAGGTCAGCAAGAAGAACAGGCGCGACGCCTACACGTACAACGAGTACGCCCTGGCCCTCATGTCGGACGGGGACTTCAAGCGGTCGCTCTCATATTTCAAGAGGGCGAGGACCCTGGACCCCAACGAGGATATCTACCGGGTGAACCTGGAGAGGTGCCAGGAGTGGCTAAGATCGAAAAAAGGGGGTAGTTGAGCTTGATAGAGTGGATATTCTGGGTCTATATCGCCCTTGGGATCGCGGGCCTTGCCGTCCTCCTTGTGATGATGATCTTCGGCGGGCTGGATTTTGGATTCG
>JAUVCY010000093.1 GCA_030595585.1 Thermoplasmatota archaeon | reverse complement strand
GGCAAATTGTACATATCTGCAGGATTTGAGCTGGAATGGAAGAGGGAGGAGATCAAATGGGGACACACGCTCATTGAACAATGTTATTCCATGAAGCTGTGAGGAAGGGCCGCCAGTACATCTGAGCGTCACCTATAAAGGGATTGTAGTTTCTTATAGCCCAAGTGAATGTGATGTTTTCCAATAGAACGCTCGCTGCACTTCTGATCGTTCCATTGATGCTTCTCTCGTCAAATATGATCATATCCGGTCAATATGATGGCTCATCGGATGCTGTTGATGTGCCGACCAGGGCAGGAGAGGGCTATTTCTTCGACTTCGGACCCAGGGATGGGGCGGTGATGGACGGCTGGACCGCCGTCCAGGGAAACGCCGCTTATGATGAGGGGACGGGATACGGTTTTCTCTCCCCGGTGGATGAGTTCAAGGTTACCAACCGTTTCAACGAGCCAAGCCCTTACGTTCTACAGAGAAAGTGGGTCTATGACGAGTACGCCAACAACCTCAACGCCGACGGCGTCAGGTCCGAGGAAAAGGTGTCGTTCAGGGTAGACATGCCCAACGGGTCCTACAGGCTGGTGGTCTGGATAGGGGACATGGAGAAGGGAACCTACTCGATGAACATCTCCGTGAACGACGAGTGGATGGTTGAAGGGGCCGACGCGTTCCACACCGTCCATCGGTCCATGTACTTCGAATACAATCCCAACCCGAGGGACCCCAGGCTGACATACCTCAACTACGGCATGGCCGTTCCATACTACCTCAAAGTGAACGTCACCGAGGGTTATGTGATCGTGAATGTAACGGGTAACGATACTGCATATCGGGACCTTCTTGAACAGGAATTGGCAAGGGACCCCGCGCATTCATATCTTTCACTGATGTCCACGGGGACCTACAAGTATTCACAGGGAACAGGGCCCTGGAGATTTATCGGTGGGCCTTTTACAAATGCATCGGTCCTGGGCCTATCTGCCTATCCGTTCCCCGATTTTCCGATAGATGGAGAGAGGGAGTCCTTTCTTGTCGATGGGGACATCACCGATGGGGATATCTCCGAGGGGACATCTGCAGTTAATGCCGATGATCTACCGGGTGGGTTCGAACACTGGAAGATATCTATGGACCATGAGCTCACAGGAAGGAACCGGCTTGCGAGGGCGCAGCTTGGTATGATACTTGCAGGCTGTCTCGACTTGGATCGGGAGATCGAGATACTGGACCACGTTGAGGAGGACCTAGATTCACTTAACGACATGCAGGATGACCCTGCGGTCATCGAGCTCAGGGCACAGATCAAGCAGGCGAATAAAGGGTTGGCATACGAGTTCGAGAGAATACTCTACGACCAGGAGAACCCCAAGAACCACTTTATAGAGGCGAACAAGGCCTTCATCAATCTGCACTACCTGCAGCAGGACTCACCGCTCTATCCCAAGATGAGGCTCTGGGCTGCCAGATGCCTGATGAACCTGGATCCTCACCGATGGTCCTCCGCGGCAGCCACAGCACTGGATATGATGGAGGAGCTCCGACCCCTTGATCCCGATAACCGTTACATCAAAATGTATCTGGACACCACAAGGGAGGACCCTCCCACCTGGGATCCACCGACACCCGTGATATCAACCACGGGGGCATATGACAATTGGACACTGAATGATTACAATGAGGGCTTTGGAAATGCCCCTGCCTGGGCCACCATCTTGCATGAGGAGCTTGGATGGCTCTATGATGTCACAGACTGGTGGGTGGAGAACCGGATGCAGGAGAACGGATACCTCGGGGGCGGTTGGACCGACGATGTGGAGATGATCGGGCTCTTCGGATTCGATGCCCTGATATCCGAGGGTGCGGACCCGCTTTCGCTTGAAGGTGCGGGAAGGTTTGTAGAGGGAATGCTGGAATCCGGCCAGGTGAACATGACCCTTGGCTATTCGGAGGCCATGGCAGATACGGAGCATACAGCAGAATTGACCGGTGACTCTCTACCCATGATGGTGGCGGTTGACTACGGTAACCCGAAGTGGGTGGAGTTCTCCACCAAGACAGCGGCGCTGATGAGGGACCTCTGGATGGATGAGAACGAGAAGGGGTGGTACCAGTTCAAGTCCAACTACCTGTCTGCGACAAACGTGGGAACCGGAGGACGAGCGGAGGACTCCTGGATAAACTTCAGGGCTGCGCTGCCCGCCCTCTGGGCATGGTGGTATTCCAACGACCCCGAGGTGCAGGACCAGATCGTGAAATGGGCCGACTGCTGGGTCAACGCGGCCATGTCCACGGAGAAGGACAAGCCCGAGGGGATCATCCCCGCGGGGATCGGATGGCCCGACGGTGAGATCGGGGGTCACAACTCCCCCAACTGGTACACTGCAGCTCATCCAGCGGGCACGGTGAACTACGACTGGGGCCCGCAGAAGTACAAATCATACATCGTTGGACTGCTGGAGAGCGCCTTCGATGCCACCAGGAACGAGAGCTTTTTGCTTCCTCTCAAAATGGAGGCGGACATAGCCCGGGATTACATCAACGACCCCGATCCTGGTGCCGCTGAGGGAACGAGGAAATGGGCCGGGAAGGTCTTGGGTAACAAGGCAATATCGACATACCAGAGTATGCTGGATAAGTACCAACTTGAGGGAAGCGGCCCATCCTCCACCCTCTGGAGGCCGAGCTCGGCCGTTGAGAGCCTTGAGGACGGCTATCACTACATCAGGAAATGCTATCCCCTGATGACCACCGAGGCTTCCGCCACCGACAGGGTCCTGTTCGTGGGTGTGATCAACCCGTTCCAGATCTACACTGGCGGGAGCATCGGCGGGGCACTTTTGACGCCGCAGTTCACATACTCGGGATTGGAGAGGGACTTCGCCGCAATGGTCCGGGACGGCAATGCGCGAAAGGCGAACATATCGTTGTACGGGTTCTATGAAGAGGGCAGGGACGTGTCAGTTATGCCCTGGTCCCTGGAAATAGGTGGGAAATATGTTGTGAGGGCGGGACCCGACGACGATGGTAACGGCCTGCTGGACTCGGTGGACCAGGTGGTGAACTTCACCTATCTATCCAGGGGGCAGAAGGTCCCCTTCCATCTTCCGGGGGAGGTTGAGTATATCCTGAATATCGAGCAGGTAACGGAGGGATCCGGTTTGAGGCCTCTAATGTGTGACCCGGCCTTTGATGAGGAAGATGAGGTCGTTGTGGACAAGGAGAACGGGACGGTCACGGTGAAGGTCCACAACATCGGTTCCAAGGACGCGGAAGAGGTGGATATTCTGCTTTACGAGGACCTGGACGGGGGGCTGAGGCTTGCAGGAGGTGCAAGGGATGTGACCATCCCGGCACCAACTGGGCTGGAGCCTTCCATCATTGAGGTTGACCTTACCATCTGGTACGAGCCGTGGATCGGTGAGGTGGTTATCATAATTGACCCGGAGGATGAGGTCCTGGAGATCAGCGGGTCCAACAATGAGATCCGCGGATACTGGGACCTGGAAGGGATAAAGATAACGCCTCCGGGCACGCCTGTCATAATGAATGGGACCATTCCTGTTGTTGAAGCTTATGAAGATACGCCTACCGGGGATGTTCTAGACCTTTCAGAATATATCTGGAACCCTGACGGGCATGGGCTCGTTTTCTCGGTGGCAGGGATCTCATATTCTGCACGCTGGTTACCTTTGATGAATGGAAGCCAGGTCTCATTCTCCCCTTCGGCCTTCAACGGTAAGGATTGGTCCGGTACCTGGTTCTACAACATGCATGCCAAAGGACCGGGTGCGGATAATATCTGGGAGACTGAAGATGATCCCTGGATCAGGTTCAATATCACTCTGAGGGTGCTGCCTGTGAACGACCTGCCTTACCTGCACGCAATCGAGGTGGATGGGGTCCGATATCTAAAAAATGAGAGCGAATACAACTTCACGGTGGAGATGTACCAGCTGTTCAATGCAACGCTGATGATCGAAGATATTGACGGTGGGAACGTATCCATAGGCCTGGGAAATGCGCCGGAGGGAATGCACCTTGAGGGAAATGTGCTCAATTTCTACCCGGAGGAGCCCGGCCTTTACAAGGGCATATTCATTATAGTTTCCGACCACGATATCAATACGATCGACCTGACCGAGATAATATTCGACGTTCCTGCAACACCACCAACTCCCCATCTTCTGGGTGCAACATTGGACCCCATAACCCTGGATATGATCATTCAGGATGATGTGATACTCATGGAGGTGGAGGAGAGGTCGGAGACCATGATCTTCTTCATATTCGACGGAGTCGAGGCATCCTGGGTCAAGGAGCTTGATGACCCGGAGGACCTGATCATCTTGAATGGGACCAACGGCATCGTCTTCGGAATCGAGATCGGGAACACATCCAATGAGTACGATATCAGCCTCTCATGGACCCCTGATATCGATCTTGGGCTTGAATGGTACAATTTTACCCTGAGGGTGACCATCGTACACGTCAATCAACCTCCAGCAGGATTGGGGTTGAGCATTAAGGGGCCGCACTACATGAACGAGGAGATAGAGCTGGTGATCGCTCCTGCCGTTGATCCAGACGGAGATGGACTGAACTATTTCGTGGACTGGGGGGGTGGAGGAGGAGCTGCCCCATTTGGCCCGTCGATGGTTCTGACACACACATATCCTGTCAAGGGGAACTATACGATAATAATATCCGCAGAGGATGGGAACGGCGGGTCTATCGAGGCCACACTGCTGATAGAGGTGATCGAGAGATCGGTGGGCCCGGATGACGACGATGAGGTTGTAAAGGATCCCGAGGGAGAGGATGACCTCATATTGTTGATCCTGATAGGAGTTATATTCCTGGCCACCTTGATCCTAATGCTCTACTTCTTTGCTGCGTCCAGGAAGGAGAGATACCGGGAGGATGAGGTCGAAGAGGAGGAGGAGATGGGTGCCATTGAGGGAGCCATATACGGGATGGAGGAGGAATAGAAAGGATCAGGTTCTGGATATAGCTTCTCTCGGGCAGGACTCAATTGCAGTATCCACACACTGGAGCGAATGGTCAGAGCCCTCTATAACCTCTGACTTTCCTTCATCGTCCGCCTGGAAGACATCCGGGCATATCGCCATGCAGGCCCCACAGGCAACGCACTTTTCCTTGTCAACCACAACCCCTTTGTTTTCGTCCTTCGCCCAGTACGGGGATTTTACGAACTTGTAGGCCTCCTCTGCAGCGGTTACCCCCTCACCTGTGGCGGGAAGTATCTGCCTGGCCTTTCCCGGGTATTCCACTATGTCGCCACAGGCGAATATCCCCGGGACGTTCGTGTGCATATCCGGGCCGTCTATCAGGATATGGGCCCCATCGTTATTTACACCCGCATTCTCCACAAGTGTGAGGTTGGGCGAGAAGCCGATATTGATCACCACCGCATCCACATCCATCTCGTAGGTCTCATCTTCTTTATTGTTGTGAAGGAGTATTCTACTGATGTTCCCATCACCCTTTATCTCCCTGAGTTCCGTATTCAGGACCGTCTTGACCAGGGATCTCTCCAACATCTCAAGGTTGGATTCTATGGCCCTGAGGTTACTCCTCCTGTGTATCAGGGTTACCTTCGCAACCCTGCTCAATCCAACGGCGTTTTCCACGGCCGTGTCCCCCCCTCCGATCACCAGAACATTCTGTCCTCTGTATATCTCCATGTTCGGGACGGCGTATGTCACGCCCTTGTCCTCGAACTCGGATTCACCCTTGATGCCCAATTTCATCGGTTCGAACAAACCCATTCCTATTGCGAGGATAACGGCCTTTGCCCTGTAGGTGCCCTTCGTCGTACCGATCTCGAAAGAGATCTCCCGTTTCTCGATGGATTCCACGATCGTATCCTCCACCATCGGGACATCCTTGTATCTGGCATGATGGATCATCAGGTCGGCAAGATATCCCGCCCTTATCTCCGGATACGATGAATAGTCGAGGATGTACTTGGTGGGATAGAGCTGATTCAACTGGCCCCCCAACTTTCGGCCCTCCACGAGGAGGACGGAGAGATGGTGGTTCCTGCACCTGATCGCCGTTGTTATCCCTGCTGGGCCCCCTCCTACGACCATAACATCCAGGTCTTTTGAGATCTTGGCATCTACCATATTATTTCACCCCTACAGGATATTAGGTATCTTTTCTATACCAATATATCTCCTTTCAGGTATTAATAATATCAAGTTTCCATATCCATAGGTGGTTTCCATATGGAGATCATCAAGTTTTCGGCACAAATAATATCTTGTCGGCATTGCATCATGAATGATAATGGAGGGTTATTATTTGAAGCTCGATGGCAACACGAAGATTGGCGAATTGATAAAAAAATATCCGTTCCTTCTGGATCACCTGACGGAGATCTCACCAAACTATTCCAAGCTGAAGGACCCGGAGATGATGCAGCAGATGGGGCAGATCGCCACACTCGAGATGGTCTCCCAGATGGGCGGAATAGAGCTGCACGACCTGATACAGGCGCTGACAGCCCGGATAGAGAAGGTCACGGGTGAGAAGATGGAGGGAGATGTTTCCCTGAAAGCTGGATCGGATGAGAAGCTCCAGGCCCTGAAATCCATCATCACAGACCTCCACTCCGGCAAGAGCGTCGAGGATGTGAAGCAGAGGTTCCTTGACCTCGCCACAGAGGTGGACTCCTCCGAGATCGCCAGGATGGAGCAGGAGCTCATCGAGGAGGGG
The DNA here is from genome assembly GCA_030595585.1 of Thermoplasmatota archaeon. GTDB lineage: Archaea > Thermoplasmatota > Penumbrarchaeia > Penumbrarchaeales > Penumbrarchaeaceae > JAGLEG01. The sequence continues at coordinate 222 of JAUVCY010000093.1, read as the reverse complement.
CTCCCCCAGGAGGAGATCAAGAAGCTGTGCGACGTCCACGTTGAGGTGTTCAAAGAGTCCCTGGAGGGCCAGGATAAACTGGATGTGCCCCCGGGCCACCCGCTCCACACGTTCGTCAGGGAGAACGGAGTGCTGGATGGATACCTCGATGTGATATCCAACATCATGAGTGGTGTAGGTAAGGAGGGCAAGATATCCTCCGGGGACAGGGAGACCCTGGTG
>JAUVCY010000024.1 GCA_030595585.1 Thermoplasmatota archaeon | reverse complement strand
CCCCGATGCCCGATCGCACAGCCGCTGTTGAACAGGCCCGGTCTCATCGATCGAACCCCGAAAAGCGGGCGGTGTGTGTGGCCCATGACCGTGATCATGCCTATCTTCTGGGCGAAGTGTGCGATCCGCCTCTCCAGGGCGGTGATCTCCTTTGTATCTATCTCCAGTTTGAAGTTACGGATGCCCAGAGGCTCCGCCACGTTCTTGAGCACGAACCTGTTGAAGTGGTGAAAACGCTCCAGAAGCGGAGACCCCTGGTGGCCGTGAAGCATGAAGAGCTGCCTCCCCGCTATGTCCAGCTTCAGCGAGTCGTAGACCCTGTGGAATCCGGATCCGATGTTGGCCCAGGATAGGTCGAAATCATGGTTTCCCCAGATCCTGTATGCGCCGGTCTCATCCTGGAACCTCTGGAACAGGGAATTGACGTCGTTCCACCTCTCCCTGATGTTCGCATGGAGGAATCTGTGAAGCTCCTCAACATCTCCGTTGAGGATGAGCTTGAACCCTTTCTCAAGGTAGTATCTCTCCATGACATGCTTGAAGAGATTGGAGTTGAGGAGGAAATCGTCGGTGCTGCCCCCGTCACCCATGTGGAGATCGCTGAAGATGACGATCCTATCCTTTCCCGAGAAGTTCAGGACAGGGGCCCTTTTATAGGTGTCATCGAGGTTGCGAAATACCGTGGTGTTGAACATTCAAGATCACCGAAAATGCATTGTGAGACCGCCATATATGTTGCCGCGTCGCCTGGTTCACCCCAATATATCCGATACCTTCGGGCCAGTGTGATACCATTTATTATCTTTTTGGAGATGATCCACACACATGCCCAAAAATGTCCGGGTGTCTCACAGGAGAATACAGCCGGTGTTGATTCCATCATCTGACGGTGTCGAATCTCACCCCTTATTGTTCGGGTCGTTCCCTTGAGATACCTTTACTGAGCCTCCATTGCTTTCAACCAGCTTGCCCAGTGACCTCGCCCACCTCTCCTCTGTCAGCAGGGACGCCCGTATCTCGTCGTTCACGTGGCTCACATCAAGGTTCGGATGTGCCTTCCGGATCTCCGAAAGGATCGAGTAGCCTTTCTCATTCTGTGGTATGGCCAGTTCAACCCGTAGAAGGGGGGGAAGCAGGCTCTCGATCTTCACCAGGAGGTCCTGAAGCGACTTCCCTGTCCTGGCCGATATCTCAACCTGGTCCGTTATCATGCCGCAAAGCTCTTCCGGGATCATCCCCAGCAGATGGTCCATATCGACCTGCGCCCCATCCACTATCCTGTCGATCTTGTTCGCGACCAGGATGACCCTGGCCGACGTCTCCCCCTCGGAGAGTATTCTCATGGAGCTCTCCAGTTTTCGGGAGACCTCATCCTCGTGGTCCGACACGTCCAGGACGAGCAGTATGATGTCCGAGAGGAACGCCTCCTCGAGCGTTGACAGGAACCCCTCAAAGAGCCAGGGGGGGAGGCCCTGAATGAATCCCACGGTGTCCGTGACAAGGCAGTTCCTTGGGCCGACCATCCGCCTTGTGGTGGTTGAGATCGTCGTGAACACGTGATCCCCAACCTCCCCTCTTTTCTCGATGTTGTCATCAGCGATCAGCCTGTTGAGAAGTGTGGATTTCCCTGCGTTGGTGTAGCCCGCAAGGGATACCAGATGGGCGCCCCTTCTCTTCCTGAGGGCCCTGGCCTCCTGTCTTCTCTCGGATATCTTTCCAAGCTCCTTTCTGAGCTTTGCCATCCTTCTCTTTATCATGTGAAAATAGTAATCTACTTGATATTCCCCTCCAGCCATGAATCCAGGCCTCTCCGAGAGCTTTCCGCTGTGAACGTATTCCCTTACGATGGGAAGCTGATGATGCAGGTCGACCAGCTCGACCTGGATCCTCGACTCGGGGCTCGTGGCCCCTTTCTTGAAGATCTCCAATATCAGCCTCACCCTGTCAATTACCTTTAAACCCGTGGCAGTGTGGATCGAGAACGATTGGGAGGGCGTCAGGTCATTTGGAATGATCAGATGGTCCAGATCGCCAGGCAGCTCGAGGACCTTGCCAGATCCAAGGTAGAACCTCGGGTCCGGTTCATCTCTATTCTGGCGGACCTCCTCCACTATCGTATAGCCGGCTGATCTGGAGAGCTCCTTCACCTCGTCCACGAGGTGATCGTCCGCCGAGATCCAGGCCAATAATGCATTTTTAACAGGTTCATCCATCGGTACCCGATACCGGCTGTAATATTGAATACTGCCGGATGTTTAATGGACCAGGGCACCCCCCCAGATGCCCTGGCCCGTGCGGGACCGTTTTTCCGGTTTCCGCGGGTATTGGCAAGAAGCCTCACCGCGGGGTGCATCCCATGCCCGGATAAGTTTCCCGGAAAGCGTTATTTCCTTATCATCCCGGACAGCTGATCATCGATCATCTTTCTTGCAGATACTTCCATATCTATCTCCTCCACCGTTTCGAACTGCTGTTTGATCCCCGGGAGGTCCAGCTTGTAGAAGGAATCCCTGACAAGCTGTCTCACCGCCGAATCTATGCTGTCGAAATACCCGATGGAGACGAGGAAGCCAAGTGTCGAGAGGATGTTGGAGGGGAGTTCCACATTGGTATGGTTATCCTCCTCTTCATCTGGACCATCCACAAGCAGGTCGAGAGCGGCCCTTAATGCCCTGGACCTGTTCTTGAACCTCCCCTCGTTCACAAGTGAATCGAGGGCCACACCCTGTTCCGGTGTTAGGCGGATGGTGATCTTCCCTTCCTTGGTCATCTACATTGCCTTCTGTCCGACAAAAAAAGGATGATGTTAGACGTATATTAAATTGTCGGACAAAATATCGAATTTGACATACATAATAGGTAAATGTCTTACGGTGGTGGCGGCATCAGCATAGGCCGCGTCGGGGAGGTTTATACCTTCGGAGCCCCCCGGGGAAAGATAAAACTATATGTTACTGGTACCTGGAACAGATGCCCATAGTCAGCGATGTTCTGAGGTTCAACCATTTCCTCGTACCCGAGGCGGCCCAGGCCCTTGGGGATAACGACGATATGGCAAAGAAGCTCATTTCGCATCTGGAGGAGGGGGCATCATTTCCAACGTTTATAGGGATAGATGATCTGCGGGGTGTGGGGATAGATGTTGCATCCCACCCTTCCGTAAAGGGGTCGGAACCGGGTAAGAAACTTCACCGGGACATCAAGGCGAGAACGTGTGAGGATCAGGTGGCGGCCGTTGAGGGAGGAGAGATGCCATCGGGAACATCAAGCGGCATATCGATCCCGAAAACCATAGAAAAGAGAGACGATCTCGCTCCCGTATCAGGCCTTTCACCCGGGACCTCCCCCGGCACAGATCTATCAAGACCTGAACTTGGGGATGTCAGCGAACTGGTCAAGAGGACGGCATCGCTGAGGAAAGCTACCCTGTCGTCCGTGGCCAGGCCGCTGATCAAGGAGGGGGTTGGGGGGAAACCCAGACCCCTGGCCGCCGAATACGATGGGGACGTGAAGATCCTCTTTGATCCTGTGGAACATATGGGCTCAAAGGGCAAGATCGAGGATTTCCGCAGGCTGTTCCTGGATAGATACCGGACCTTGAGGAATATATTGAGGACCCAGTATGGTGAGCTGATCCCCACCGAGGACGCTGGAACCCTTCAGCCATCGGATGAACACACCAGGGTCATAGGCCTGGTCATGGAGCTCAGGACCTCAAAGAACGGTCACATCATGTTCGATCTGGAGGACCCAACCGGTTCCGTCAAGGTCCTCATCTCGAAGAACAAGGAGATCTTCAACAACAAGGTCGTCGATGATGAGGTGGTCGGGATAGTGGGGAAGTTCAAGAAGGATGACAGGGGGCCGTCGGGGATCATATTTGCGGATGAGGTGTTCAAGGTGGACCTCCCCTTTGATTATCAGCGGAGAACCTCGGAGATCAGGGGACTTACGGCGGCATTCTCGTCGGATATCCACATAGGGTCTGTCAATTTCCTCAGAAAGGAGTGGGACCGCATGATAAGGTGGCTGAAAGGGGAGGTGGGGGCATCGATCGGAAAAAGGGAGGGCGGATGCGTGAAATATCTGGTATTCGCCGGTGATCTGGTGGATGGCATAGGCGTATATCCGAATCAGGATCAAGATCTGGTATGCAAGGATATTGGCAAACAATATGAGATGCTTGCCGAGGCGATGTCAGACATCCCCTCTCATGTGGAGATCATCCTGCTCCCGGGGAACCACGATGCGGTGAGGCTCGCAGAGCCTCAACCTCCCATACCCAGGGAGTATCAGGAATACTTCTACAACGACCATCTCCACTTTCTGTCCAATCCCGCTTTCATCTCCCTCTCGGGCGTGAGGGTGACCGGATACCATGGGAAGTCGCTGGATGATATGGTCACACAGTTCAAGGACGTCACTTATGAAACCCCGGTGGAGGGCATGAAGGAGATGGTTCGGTCCAGGCATTTCGGACCCACCTACGGCATGAGGAACCAGCTTGCCCCCGAGGAAACCGACCTGCTGATAATGCGCGAGGCGCCGGATATCCTGGTCTCGGGCCACGTGCACCGGTTCGGCTACACGAACTATCGAGGTATGCACCTTATACAAGGTTCAACCTGGCAGTCCCAGACGGAGTTCCAGAAGATGATGAACCTCCAGCCACAGCCCGCCAAGATGGCGATCGTGGGGCTGGATTCCCCGGATGATATCCGGACCTGGGAGCTCGAGTACTCAAGCTAGCGTTTTCCAGCGATCCTGGCCATAACCGCCTTCTGTGCGTGAAGCCTGTTCTCCGCCTGATCGAAGACCACGGACCTGGAGCAGTCCATGACCTCATCCGTGACCTCCTCGCCCCTGTGGGCCGGCAGGCAGTGCATGAATATGGCATCACTTTTGGCCTTTGAGAATAGTTCCATGTTGACCTGATAAGGGGAGAAGATCCTGAGCCTCTCCTCTTTACTGGCCTCGTCGCCCATGGATACGAAGGTATCGGCGTAGACCACATTGGCCTCCGCGATCCCCTCTTTTGGATCTGTCACTACATCGATCACGGCCCCCGTTCCATCGGAGATACGCTTTGCTTCGGCCAATATCTCCCGATCCGGCCCATATCCCTCGGGGCATGAGGCGGTGACGTTCATTCCAAGGATCGCGCCTCCAAGCAGGAGAGAGTGAAGGACGTTGTTCCCATCCCCTACCCAGGCGAGCTTTTTACCCTTCAGGTCTCCCAGATGCTCGGTCATTGTCAGAAAATCGGCCGCAGCCTGGCAGGGGTGCTCCCTGTCATCGAGCCCGTTGATCACGGGGACATCAGCGTGCTCTGCCAGTTCCCTCATGTTCCCGCTGTCGAACGCCCTGTACATGATCATGTCGGCGAATCGGGAGAGGACCTTGGCGACGTCGTGCACGGATTCCCTTTTACCTATGCTTATCTCATTCGGCGATATGTACAGTGCGTTTCCTCCCAGCTGGGTGAAACCGATCTCGAAGGAGACCCTGGTCCTGAGGCTGGGCTTTTCAAAGATCATGACAAGCGTCTCACCCTTGAACAGCTCCATCTCGAGCCCGTCCTTCGTCTCCCCCTTCATCGTCCTTGCGAGCTTGATAATATCCTCAAGGTCCATCTTCAGGTCCAGCACTGAAATGAGGTCTCTTTTCATGTTTCACCCTCCTGGGTTTTTGCTCGATAAAATGCATCGATATATACATTTTCCTATTATCTGTTGTTATAAATAGGTAATGTTTATCTATCAGCAAGGCGATGGTGACGCGTTGTATGGAACATCGCCCCATGCAACTCGCTATACGAACTTCGTTGCAGAGGAGTATACTTGTTTTTAGGTGTATCACTCCAATATGCTGAACAATCCTCTCTTCCGAGATCCTCTGCAACACTCTTTTATTTATTCTGCTAAGCAACGCTAACAGAATAAATAAAAGAGCCGGAAAAAACTACTGTTTTTTCCAAGGCCAGACAATTAAGAGCCAAGCATTATATCGGCCTAATTGGCTGAACTTCACGGTATAAGCATACTAATTAAACACGCTCTATCCATGTAAGCAGCTGAGCCGGAAAAATCTCAGATTTTTCCAAGACCAGGCAATTAAGAGCTGAACATAATCTAAGCCTAATTGGCTAATATTTTCGGATCGATGTTCCACTATACGGGGCCGCCAGGGCGGGAAAAGTTCTTTTAATCAATCACTTATCCCAATGTTCGAGGAGCTCATGAACCGATCCCAGATGATGGAGGCCGTTGTCTCCATCCTGAACAAAGCGGGTTTCACCACTTCCAGAATGGTCCATCCAGGCAAGAACGTCTACGACCTGATCAGCAGGCGGGATGAGGACCTCCTTCTGCTGAAGACCCTGACCTCGCCAGGTGGGATCGACAGGTCCGGATCTAACGAGCTGAAGGTCCTGGGCAATACGCTCTCCGCCGCCCCCATCCTGATCATCCCTTCCTCCAGGAACGGACAGTATCAGGACGGTGTCCTCTATCTGAGATATGGTATAACCCTGATCACCCTGGGAACCTTCTACCAGTATCTTGCCGAGGAGGTCCCTCCTCTGGTATTCTTCATACACGGCGGACACTGTGTGGCCATTAACGGGGACCTGATGAGGTACCGCAGGGAAAGCCTGGACCTCTCCCTGGGCGCCATGGCGGGGATCGCAGGAGTGTCCCGCAAGGCGATCCAGCTGTACGAGAGTGGCATGGGATGCGATATCGATGTAGCCCTCAGATTGGAGCGCGCCCTGGGAGTCGCCCTGATCAGGCCTCTTGACCCCTTCAGGTATTCCACATCCCTGCAGCAGATAAGGGACCAGCTCGACCTCCTCGATGGAAACAAACGGGAGATACTCGAGCACCTGAAAACCCTGGGCATGGAGGTAATACCCACAATATCATGCCCCTTCGACGCCCTTGCAAGGAAAGGGTCCTCCCTTCTCCTGACGTCGGTGGGCTCGAGACTGGACCTCACTGGACAGGGAAAGGCACTGGCCGACATATCAAGGGTAACGGGCAAGGAGTCCGTTCTGATCATCCGTGGGTCTCCCAGGAAGCTGAACGTGGAGGGGACCCCGGTCCTGGGAGTAAAGGAGCTGAAGAGGTATCCCGATCTGGAGGCGGTCCTTGAGCTTATCAGGGAAAGGGCCTGAATCCTAATTATCAATTTGAAGAATAACTCCAATTCGTTTATATAAAACAGGTCATTTACCAGGATAGGTGCGAAAGAAAAAACGTGAGTGCGTTGTTAGGGGCACAACACATCGGGGTTGTGTCCCAAGGGGGGGCTTCCGCTGTGAACTTGAGCCCCCCCTTGAATTGTCGATTCTGTTGAATATCATTTACACATCCAAGGTCTGCTGCATGGGGGTCAGCCCTCAAAAGGAGATCGAGACCCCCACATGATGTACGATGTGATCGGGAGCACAAACAATATAAGCCAAAATACATCTCACTTCATACAGATATGAAATTTGAAGTCAGGGAGAGGCCCCTCGACCTATATGCCATGATGGTTCTTTCGACCTTGCTCGTGATAGTTATAGTGTTGATACCGAATGCGGGGCCACTGAGGGTTATACTGGGGCTCCCCTTCATCCTCTTCTTCCCCGGATACGCCCTCATCAGCGCCCTATATCCCGAGAGACCGATCTCAATTGAAGCGGATGATGACCTCTCAAGGCCCAGGGATGATGAGACCGACAATTCGGAAGAGGAGGTCAGGGAGAAAAAGGGGCTGGATGGACTTGAGAGGATCGCCCTGGCCCTTGGGCTTTCCATCGCCATCACACCTCTCCTGGGCCTGATACTCAATTATACTTATGACTGGGATCCGGATCACCTGGGGATCCGACTCGTTCCCATACTGGTCACCCAGTACGGCTTCATCATCATCACGTCCATTGTGGCCGTAAGGAGAAGGGGACTCCTTCCATTGGAGGACAGGTTCGAGATAGTTATCGATATCGAGATGCCCAGGGACCATTCGACCGCGGATAAGGTATTGACGGTTGGGATAGTCGTCATGATGGTCCTCTCGGTTGGAATGCTCATATACATCATAGTCGTCCCCAGGGAGGGAGAGGCCTTCACGGAGTTCTACGTTCTGGGGTCGGGGGGGATGGCCGATGATTATCCACGGAATTTTATCGTAGGCGAGCCTCGATCCATATTCATCGGCGTGGGCAATCACGAACACAGGACGATGAACTTCACCATCGTCCTTTCAATAGATCCAACGGCCGAGAACGTAACGGTCTCCTCGCTGAACGATCTGACCCTGTCAACGGCCTATCGGCCCAATCTGGGCATCCAGGTCAAGGATGGAAGCACCCTCGAGATACCATGTAACTTCACCATAGACCAACCCGGGTCGTACAAGCTCCAACTTCTGCTCTTCCGGGGTGAACGGATGTATCGGGACCTTCACCTGTGGGTGAGGGTATTTTCGGAAAATGATCTGGTATCCATCGAAGATCCATCCCTGCAGTTCTTCATCGCCGGTCCCGACATCGGCCCTTTCGAGATGCCTGCCAGGATCGAGGGTTCCGGTGTATTGGACCTTACGCTTGGGCTGGTCAACCAGGGAGGATCGAACGTGGAGCTGAACGTGACGGTCCAGATCGGTTCCCCCGACCAATGGACCCCGCTTGAGGGAGACCCATTGACCGCAGACCTGACGGCAGCGGAGGGTGTTTTCTTTCAGATATATTTGACCTCCCACTCATCGGTGGCCCTGCCCCTCAGGATCTCCGTGGAAGAGGGAACCCATATCCTATCGTTCTCCCTGAACGGCCAGGACTGGACCGAGACCATTCAGGGTGATCTGGTCGTGGGGGAAGGCTGATGGGGGTTCGATTCACACATGCCGGGAGGATATTGGGCGCTCTGGCAGCGGTCTTCTTCATATTCTCATATCTCTACTCGAATCTGATCATCACATTTGCAGGGGCTGCGATACTGTTCTATCTCATGTACCGTAAGTTGGAATTCGACTCCCTCAAGAACAGGATGGAGATAGGGATCTATCGTGAGGTTCTGGAAAAGGTGGCCCACAAGGGTTCCGAGGTCAATATCAGGCTTGAGATCAGGTCCAGCGAGACGATAGGGATCGATGCCTCAGAGGCTCTTCCAAGGGAGCTCCTCCTCTCATCGGGGGATACGCTGCTTCGCGGTACGGTGCACCCTGAAAAACCTTTCTCCTTGACATACGGTGTAACTCCCCAGGAAAGGGGATATTTTCGATACCCTCCTCTGAAGTTGACCATCATTGAGGCCAGGGGACTTTTCACACGGGACCTCGTGCTTGACCCCTCAACAGAGCTCCACGTGCAGGCATCCAAGGAGGAGCTGGCGCTTGGTCACCTGATGTCCCGGAGAAAGCAGTTCAATATTACCGGTAAAGCCCATGCAAGGTATGCCAGAACCTACAGGTCCGATTTCAGATCGGTCAGGGAGTTCATCCCGGGAGATCGGTTCAGGGATATCGATTGGAAGGCAAGCTCCCGTCTGACGAGGCTGATGACCCGTGAGTTCGACACGGAGACCAACCTGCCATCGGTGATCATGGTGGATTGCTCCATGTCGATGAGGGAATTGGTGAGGAAGAGGACCAAACTGGACCACGCCATCGCCCTTGCCATACAGATCGCACTCGTCTTCGATTCCCAGTCCCATCCGGTGGGGCTGATCTCATTCAACGAAAATCGTATCCTGGACAGCATTCCTCCACTGCGCGGGAACGTGGACGACGTTCTCATCAGCCTCTTCAAGCTCCCCAATCCTCAGGTGACCGGTGGATATCCGGGCCCCCCCTCGAACGAGGCCCCTCCGGGGGACGAAAAGAGCTGTGAGTTCCTGGGTCAGGTGGGTCCGTTCTTACAGGGAAGTAAAGGCGTTCGAACCAAACCCGACAGGATAACGGGGATATTCGATGCGGTACGGTCCCTTCAGGAGAGCTCTGAATCGGGTCGGATCATGATACTTCTCTCGGATATGGAGACAAACCAGTTCGCGATAAAAAAAGCGCTCTCCATGGCCGTTGCATGGAAACATCGGGTGATCGCGATCTCACCGTTCTCATGGCCCTATCACCTTCAAGGTGAGGCGATCACGGAGCGGACCATGGAGAGGATATATCCAGACCACCTGGCCAAACAGGCCCAACTGGACGATCTCAGAAAGGCGGGGATCAAGGTCATCGAGATGAGCTTGAGGGAGAGGGGGGATAAGGTTATGGCTGCGCTCAGGAGGATGGGACAATGATGCGGTACCTTATCCTCCTTTACCTGGGCGTAATAACCATGTTGACAGTGGACCCCAACCCTGTTTATCTCGCACCACTTGTGATCGTCGCCCTGTCGTTCGCATTCGGCAACAGATGGGTCGGGATCTTGGGAGTGCTCCTCTTCGGCACCTTTACCCTGAATGCACTGCGGGATGCGTCCCTCTCCAACCTGATAGATCTGATCCTCTATTCGGTGGGCCTTCTTTTTCCCATGGTGATAATGCTCGAGCTTGTCCTCTCCTCGAGGCCTTACAGGATAGAGCGCATATCACCATTGCCGATCGTTCTAACGATGGCCTCGATCTGCCTTTTCTGGGGCGGCCTCCTCGTTGTGGTCAGGGTGGGTCGGATAGGGATCTTCCTGGGCTCCAACGTATCGACCCAGATATTCATTATCATCTCACTTTCACTGCTGCTTGTGGGCCCCTTCCTCATATCATCCAGGGAACGGAGCATCCAGGGTCTAAAAAATGGTCGGGATAGTGGGACACAGGATAACAATAGATAAGTAAGAGAACGATATTTGGCCACTTCAGTAGAATGTGGTATCGCTCTATATAGATGATACTAGAGTGACCATGTTGCTGCATCATAGGTGGATATCAATGGCCCGCAGAGCGAGATCCTCCAGAGGACAGAAGAGAAAGGCCAAACAGCAGGTGGCCAAGAAAGAAGAGCCGATATCGGACCCACTCCAGCCTGGGGCAGGTCCGGAGCCGAAGATAAAAGGACCCGGTGAGGCCAGGGGGAAGGAGCCAGCGGCATCGACCTTGAAGGCTTGGTTCAATGACAACAGGTATACGATCCTCATACTGACAGGTATATTCGCTTTGGCGTTCTTGTTGAGGTTTTACCTGTACTATGAGCTCGCCTTCGATATCTGGCCCCCCAGAGTGGTGGGGAACGATCCTTCATATCACAAAAGGGTCATTGATTTTATCCAGGCCGATTTCACCCATTTGCGTATTGACGGCCTGTTGAATTACCCGCTTTCCGGCGGTAATCCCAGGCCCCCGGTATTCGACTGGTCCATCGCGGTCGGCGGCGTCCTGCTGGCCCCGTTCTTTGGATTCAACGTCGAGAACTCCACCTGGTTCGTGTTTGAGATCGCACCCACATTCTGGGGTGCAATGACGATATTCCCACTATATATGCTGGGAAAGGAGGCCTTCGGAAAGAAGGCGGGCATTATGGCCGCATTCTTCCTTGCGATAACAGCTGCACATATCGAACGGTCGACACTTGGCTTTGCTGACCACGATTCGTTTGTTGTGTTCTTCCTGGTCCTGTCCCTGTATTTCCTCTCGAAATCCTTCAATGTACTCAAGGATCGACAGTATATCGAGGATTGGCGTAAACCTGAATCGGTCATCCTCGGTTTCCGGTCGCTATTCCTCGAGAACAGGGAGGCAATGTCCTACGCGTTCCTG
>JAUVCY010000279.1 GCA_030595585.1 Thermoplasmatota archaeon | reverse complement strand
ATCCTATCCGATCTGTCAAAATTGGGATACAGATAAGTCCCAAAGTGAGGTCTCTCACTACTTTAACAGGGTATGATCTAATTATGTCTGTCAAATTAGTGATATCAACGAATCAGTAGATTCGTCTTACCCTCGCCGAGGTATCGGCTCGGATACAACCTAACTTTTACATATGATTTCAGCCTAACTTTGACGTATGAGTATGGATAAGTGTCAAAGTTGGGATCCAACCAGAATTCCCAGGATGGCCCGGGCGATAGCCCATGTGATCGTTTATTTTTCCTTCCTTGCGTGGATCGGCCTGATCTTCTCTGCTATCAGGTACCTATCCTCGTACCTGAATATCTGCACCTTCCCCTTCCCGCTCAATTTCGACTCTATGGAGTTCCTGACGGGCCAGTAATCGGAGGGATCGATCTTCCACCGAAGGGTGACCGAACCCACGCCCCGCTCGTTCAACATTTCAATCATAGTTGAAATGTCCTCTGCACTTCCCATATACTTGTATGTCCCCCTGAAGAACGGGGATAGGACGTCCTTCCCGGTGGAGAGCATGGTCCTCCTTCGGTCCAGCTCGATCAGGTCCGGCGAACTATCTCCCCCCACTGCTTTCCACACAAGCCCCGCCTTGACCACTGCGGGATCCAGCTCGTGGAGGTACCCACCGATCTCGGCCGGGTCCACCCTCCCGGGCCCGATCTCCCTTGATTCTCCGGATATGCTATCTCCCCCCGGCAGAACCACGGCGGTGGATGTGGACCTCGCAAGGTCGCCTGTATACAGGTTCAATCTGTTTACCCTTCCATCTATCGAGACGTACTCCGCCTCACACGGGAATGGTACCTTGTCCAGCGACAGGTAAGGGGGCACCTCCAGGCAGAAACCCTTGACCTGGCCGGAATATACCTTGAGGATATCCCTGGGATCGGGGAGGAGCTCCGAGAGCTTTCTCTCCTGGGAGCCCGGGGGCCGGGCCGGATCGCAGAAAGCGTGGTCGACGTCGCCCACCCTGTCCGAAACCGCCTTTGAAAGTGAGTCGCCGCATATCAGGTCGACGTTGTCGGCCCCCATGGCGATGCAGTTAAGATCGGCCATGAAGAGGTTGAGGGGGTCCTTGTCTATCGCAACAACCTCGGAGCATCTACTGGAAAATGCGATTATCTGGCCCCCCTGGCCGCACGCCAGGTCCGCTATCCTCCCACATGCCATCCTCCGTGCACAGTGCTCTGCCGCCACCTCCGGAGTCGCCCACCTGAGCCCGGAGGAGGTGAAATACAGTCGCTCCCAGTTGGTGAACTTGCCCTTGCTCCTCTTTCTGGTAAGCAGTACGTCCATCACGAGGTCCGCGTCACCCACCGTTTTGACCAGGTCGGATATTGCGGCCCTTACCTTCTTCGGCCGCCCTCCGGCGGAAAGCAGTTCCCAGCCCTGGCCCACCACGTCGATCATCCTATCGATATCTTTTATTATCCCCGGCGTGGCGTGTTCGGCCCTCTGCGTGCTTCCTTTTTCCATCTACGTTATCCCCACTCTGAAAACAGGATAAAGTTTTTAAATGATGTGGGCGTAGTGCCGTTTCCCCCGTGTTATCGGGGGACTCAAACGCAACCGATGTCGGAGGAGTCAGAATGAAACCTTTGAATAAGACCGACCCGGGGCTTATTGAACTCATAAGCGAGCTGAAAACGCTCTCCCGTGAGAACGAGGCCCCGATCTGGCGAGACATCGCTAAGCGCCTGGAGAAACCCTCACGGGTCTGGGCCGAGGTGAATGTTTCGAAATTGTCTCTCTACATTAAGAAAGGAGAGACTGTAATAGTACCTGGAAAGCTTCTCGGTGCAGGGGATATAGAGATCCCTGTCACCGTGGCAACGCTCAAGGCCTCGAGTCAGGCCAGAAGCAAGATCACCGCAGCCGGCGGAACCGTGCTGACCATCCCCCAGCTGGCAAAGACCAATCCCAAGGGGAGCGGCGTGAGAATAATGGGGTGAGATGAATGGTTGAAGTGATAGACGCTTCCGGTTTGATCATCGGAAGGCTTGCCTCACATGTCGCCAAGAAACTTCTTGACGATAAGGAGGCCCAGGTGGAGATCATCCATGCGGAGAAGGCCATAGTATCGGGCAACAAGACCAGGGTGATCAACGACTACATTGCAAGGAGAAAGCTCAATCATCCGAGAAAGGGGCCCAACTTCCCCAGGATGCCCGATCGGATCCTGAAGAGGACGATAAGGGGAATGATCCCTTACCAGACCCCGAGAGGACGGGAGGCCTACAAAAGGCTGAAGGTGCATATCGGAGTTCCCAAGGACCTCGAGGGAAAGAAGGCCGTGATCGTGGACGGTGCGGTCAACAGGGGGATCGCCCATTTCGTGGAACTGGACAAGGTCTGCAAGATCCTGGGGGCCAAATATTGATGGAGGGTTCATTATGGGAAAGATAATCAACACAAGCGGAAAGCGCAAGACAGCCATAGCAAGGGCCACCATTGTAACGGGAAAGGGCAAGATCCGGATCAACCACAAACCCATCGAGCTCATGGAGCCCGAGATCGCCAAGCTGAAGATGATGGAGCCTCTGGTTCTCGCCAGGGAGCTCGCCAACAAGGTCGATATCAATATCAACGTAAGCGGCGGAGGGTTCATGGGGCAGGCCGATGCGGTAAGGACCGCCATCGCAAGGGGACTTGTCGAGTTCACCGGAGATGAGGAGCTGAAGGAGAGGTACCTGACATACGACAGGGCCCTGCTCGTGAACGATCCCAGAAGACATCTCCCAAAGAAACCCCTCGGAAGGGGCGCCAGGAAGATGAGACAGAAGTCGTATCGGTGATCCTGTATCAACGGTGCGGCGCGGGGGCGGTTCAACCGCCCCTGTTTTATTTTATAACGTTTATTTTCAAAAGTGTTAAATACGGTTCGGGAACAATATACCAGAACGGTATAAGGCATGAAATGGCCGTTCAAGAGGTGTTGATCTGTCAAAGCGGGACATCCTTTCGGGAGCCGTCATCAGGCTCATCAGACGCAAGGTGCTTGGAAGGCTGGACAGGCTCACCGAGGATGAGGTCAATGATTGGCGGGGCGGGGTCTGGGAGATAGCCGATGATGTCATATACAGATACCACGACAGGCTGCTGGCACATCGGGGCCTTGCGATGAAAGGGATGAAGGCCTGCACGCCCGAGTTCATCAGCAGGGAGATGGTCAGGCTCAAACCCGAGTTCGAGAACTACTGGAAGGATGAGGTG
>JAUVCY010000134.1 GCA_030595585.1 Thermoplasmatota archaeon | reverse complement strand
GTGAATGACACTCCTATATCCGGGGCGGAATATACGTAATCGTCCCCGACCTCGATATCAGCAGAGATGGTCTCCCTGTATGTTTCGCTGTCAGTCTGGCTTCCCGAATGATCGTAATACACCGATCCCCCTACCTCCACGGCCAGAGCGTTATCCCCCTTTTGATCCGAAATCAACTTCCAGGTGAAAGTGTAGCTATCCCCCGGCCCGATGGTCGATCCCTCCAGCGGGGATATTCCATCTCCGGCACCGAATACGTACTCGATCGTCAGCGTGTAATCCACAGACAGGAGGCCGTTGGAATGAATGACCTCAATGGCATATCCCTCAACGCCGTTATCGGCCATATCATCAATGGATAGAAGAACTTCCTCTGTCACACCGCTACCGTCAGAATCCCATGACACACCATCTTGAGATGTCACCCTAAGGTCAATATCGTTCCTGCCAAGGATCCCGGAACTGCCCGACAGGATGATGACTGCAGATATGGTCCCCCTGGGAAAATCGTATGAGTGGTCCGAGGTCCCACCCCTTGCAACGCTGCCTGAGATAGCATCGGAGCCCTCCCCTTCAACAGCACCCTCGAACATCAGGCCAGTCGACGCCTGGATGTCCAGAACAGCGTATGGGCTCCTGATCTCGTGATTTCCTCCATTCACCATGTGGACCTTGAACTCAAAGGGCCTTCCGGTTGGAACCTCGGTGGGATGGTCCGGAACGATCTCGAATGGTTCAAACCCGTCGTGACACTCGTCGCATTCCCCCTCCTGGGCAGGTGGCAGGAAGGTTGAAACTACAGGGGATAGAAAAGTTGATGCCCCTGTCAGAATGGCCATGATGACGACCACGAACAATATCACCTTTTCTCTGCCCATGCTAACACCTTGCCCTGACCATCACCTGTGAGCACCATCTACGCATATTAACTATTTTATCCACGATATCGAAAATTGTCACAAGTCCCCAAAAGATAATTATAATAACCCTTCGATTTGCAAGCGTGACAGGTGAAAAGAAGGAACGCCATCCCGGGAAGGCGATCATGGTCATTGCGGTCTCCGCCCTGATACTGATCATAGGCGTCAGTATCTATTTTGACAGGGATGGGAACGGGGGAGGAAACGGCGACGATAATGACGGACCGTGGAGCGACCTCGACGATCTGAAGAGATCCCTGGGTGAGATCCCGGCATTTCAGTACAGCGAGGTGAGGTCCACGGATGAGCTGGATTCCATCAAGGATCCCGGGAACGTGGTCTACATGTTGATCGGGATCGAGAGGGAACTTAACTCCTCCAATTACATCTCCATCAAGAACTTCATCATGGACGGAGGTTTCGTCATAATAGCTGACGACGGGACCAATGCGAACAGGCTTGGAGACCTCCCGTTATCAGAGGGGGAGAAGAGAATTGATTTCATAGGTAAGCCCTATCTGGTGGATAGGACGCTTTCAGAGCCCACCGACGATCGGGGATACCTCTACAACAAATATTTCATCAAATCATACTCGACCATCGGGGGCAGAAACTACGAGGTGATAGTACACCGCCCCAACGGCCTCAACAGCTCGGAGGGGGGAAACGTGCTCCTTAAGACTTCAAAGCAGCTCACCGTCATCGACATGAACGAGAACGAAATCATAGACGACGACCCGCCGGACAAGTTCTCTCCCGAAGGGCCCATAGCCGTCGAATACAGGATCGGGTCCAACGACGGAGGGATCGTCTACATCTCATCCACCGGCCTTTTCACCGATAACGTCTTCCATCTCAAGAACAACGAGGCGTGGTTCAGGGCCTACCTCACCCAGTTCCTGCCCACCGGAGGAAAAGTTCTGCTCGATACATCCAAACAGATGAGCAGCATGTCGCCCCACGATGAGAACATCCCGGCATGATAATAAATCATCAGGGTCCTCCACATAACGTGAAGGGCATAATTCTTGATATTGACGGAGTTCTGGTAAGGGGCCACGAGGTTATCCCGGGGTCCGTTAAGGCGGTGGAAAGGCTGGAGAAAATGGGCGTTAAGATCTGCTACCTGACGAATAACCCGACAAGGAGCAGAGTTGATATCACCACCTTCCTGAATGGGCTGGGCTTTCCCTCCCCTGAGAACGTTATCACCTCGGGCCTGGCTGCCTCGAGATACATACTTGATGAGATGGGCCCAAGCAGATGCCTGACCATAGGTGAAAAAGGCCTTGAGGAGGAGCTCATGAACCTCGGACATGAGGTGATCCCCTCGGGAGAGGCTAACATCGATGAACTGGGATCGGACTGCGTCGTCTGCTCGCTCGATCGGGATTTCGATTACTCCAGGCTTACACACGGCCTACGTGCGCTTAGAGGCGGCGCCAGGTTCATCGCGACCAATGAGGACCCCACGCTTCCATGTGAGGACGGTGAGGTCCTTCCTGGAGGGGGCAGCATTGTGGCAGCACTCAAAATGGCATCCGGCGTTGAACCATTCATTGTGGGAAAGCCTAATCCCTACTCCACGTTGATGGCGGTGAACCTTCTGGACCTGGACCCAATGGATGTGCTTATGGTGGGGGACAGGTACGATACGGACATCGCTGCTGGAAAGGCTGCCGGAACCGATGTTGCAATGGTCCTATCGGGGGACATCAAGAAGTGCCCCGACAGGGACCTCCGTTCCTATTCAGACCTGCTGAGCCTTGTGGAGAACTATTCGTCCAGAAGAGGTTGAACCTGCTCCATGACGGACCTTCTCACGTTCTCCTCGGTGAACACCTCGAGGTTTCCGTTGACAACCACTGATGGGATGCCGGCTTCCTCCAGTATCTTCATCGCAGGGACGACCTTGTCGTAGAACTCCTGTAGCCTGGACCTTATCCTGTCCTCCACATCGTCCGACCTCTGCTTGAGCTTACCCCCGCACTTGTCGCAGTGGACGTTGTCCTTTGAGGGTTTGAACTCTATGTGGTACACCTTGCCGCAGTCGCTGCAGAGCCTTCTGCCCACGGTCCTGCCCACGATAAGGTCATCCTCGTTCTCCACCAGTACGATCAGGTCCAGGGAGACACCCTTCTCCTTTGAGAGGTCTATGAGGAATTGGGCCTGCTCCGCCGTCCTTGGAAAACCATCCAGCACCATCCCCTTGTAACCAGTCCTGGAGAAGAACTTCTCAAAGAGCGCATTTGTAATGGTGTCTGGAACGAACTTGCCCGCGTTTATGTTCGCCTTGGCCTTCAATCCAAGGACCACGCCGGAGAGGTCTCCCTCCGCCCCTGTAGCCTTCCTTATGGCATCCTCGATCTCTCCGTCCGGGACGAAACCGGAGGGGGCGCTGTCATCGAAGAACTGTGATATCTCCCCCTTGTATCCGGAGGCATCGAACTGTCCCATGTACTCCCTGAAAATATTGCCCGTTGAGAGCTGTTCAAGAGAGAACTCCCCGGTCAATACGTCTATCCTGGGCTGTTTTCCCGCCCCGGATTTCCCTGCAACGATTATGTTATCGATATTGGATCTTTTGATCATGTGAACACCTGTGGGCGCCCCTATGGAAAAGGCCTATTTATCATTATTTGAACCTGATACCAATAAGTATTTTTAAAACGGTAAACAACCGTTTCCGCAACCTGCTCATAAGGGAACGAAATCATCGAGCTTGGATATTTGCGGGTTGATCTTCCCTTCCCTTATAAGCGATAGATTGATGTCGATGATGATCGGTTTCTCAATGAGATATTCGTCATATACCATTCGGAGAGAATCGTAATACCTTCTCGCCGTGGCGTGGTCTGACCCCGAGAACATCACAACGAGATCATACTCACCGTTCACGTAAAGCACATTCAGAAGTCGAACGTTCTGTTTCAACGGCTCCTTTCGTATCAATCTTGTTTTTATCAGATCGGCGAGGTCTTTGGTCATCGGTTTGAGCTTCATTAGTATCATGTACATGACGTGGTTCATCACGCTCTCAT
The DNA here is from genome assembly GCA_030595585.1 of Thermoplasmatota archaeon. Classification (GTDB taxonomy): domain Archaea; phylum Thermoplasmatota; class Penumbrarchaeia; order Penumbrarchaeales; family Penumbrarchaeaceae; genus JAGLEG01. The sequence goes on along the minus strand of JAUVCY010000134.1, from coordinate 1,998 downwards.
CTATCACCGCGGTGTATCCCCATATGACATTATCCTCCTCAAGCTTCCTCTTCTTTCTCCACACTTTCTGCCTGTAGCTTCCCATCTCCCTGGCGATATCCCGGATACTCCTTGTCGGGTCCTCTGTCAAATATTTCAGGACACCAGAGTACCATTTAACGTTACTTTTGACATATTTATCTACCATATTATTACCAACTGTTACATATTAAGGTGACATAGAGATATATACGTCACAGTTAATAAGGTTGATGGAGGCGAAAACATGGTCAAAGACACAAACGATGACATCGACATCGAATTCGAACGCATAATCATCAATCCGATGGATTACGACATAGAGGTAAGAAAGAAACTGTGGCACCTCCTCAGGGAGATGGGCATCCGATACGAATACGAATACTACTGATCAATCGGCCATGAATGGAGGTGATCGACATGGATAAGGACCCAGGGAAAAACATATTAGAGACCTTACGAAAAAACTATCCTGATAAATTCATCCCCGAGGAGAGGATCTTCAGAAACATACACCGAGGAGACACGATATTCATCGGAACCGGATGCGGGGAGCCTCAGTACCTCGTAAGCGCCCTCTCTAGATTTGTCGAGTCGAACCCGAAGGCTTTCTTTGATGCAGAGGTCATTCACGTATGGACCCTCGGTGTGGCCCCTTACGCCAAGGAGAAGTTCAAGAAGAACTTCCGCCACAACTCCTTTTTCATTGGCGAGAATACCAGAACTGCCATCAATTCAGGACTCGCTGATTATACCCCTATATTCCTCTCGGAGGTTCCTAATATGTTCCGGTCCGGAATGATCGATATCGATGTGGCCCTGATCCAGGTATCACCTCCGGACATTCACGGATATATGAGCCTTGGCATATCAGTTGATATCGTGAAGGCTGCGATCGAAAGTTCATCATTGATCATCGTGCAGATAAATCCCCTGATGCCCAGGGTCCACGGCGACGGTTTTATCCATATAGATGACATGGATTTTGCGATAATACGCGAAGAGCCATTGCTGGAGTTCGGAGATCATATTGAGGGAGATGTGACACAGAAAATCGGTGAATACGTCTCCCGCCTGGTTCAGGATGGAGATACGATCCAGGTCGGCTACGGAAATCTCCCCAATGCCATTGTTTCGAACCTTAAGGGTAAAAAGGACCTGGGCATCCACACTGAACTCCTCAGCAACGGCCTGGTGGAACTGATCAGGTCAGGAGTTGTCAATAACAGTAAAAAGAGCATCGATCGGGGGAAGACGATCGCCTCCTTTTGCATGGGTAGCAGAGAGACATACGAATATCTTAACGACAACCCATCCATCAAATTCAGATCGATAGAGTACACCAACGACCCGTTAATAATTGCGAAACACTCCAACCTGACCGCGATCAACAGCGCCCTGGAGATAGATCTTACGGGGCAGTCTACAGCCGAATCTCTGGGAAAGACATTTTACAGCGGCATAGGAGGACAGGCAGATTTCATGAGAGGCGCGGTCCTATCCAGAAACGGAAAGACCATTCTGGCACTTCCCTCCACAGCTGATGGCGGTAAGGCGTCTCGCATAGTGCCATATCTCATGGAGGGCGCAGGTGTGACGCTCACCAGAGGAGATATCCACTATGTTGTCACCGAGTACGGAATAGCATACCTGCATGGTAAGAACATCAGGGAGAGGGCGCTGGAGCTGATATCCATCGCACACCCCAGATTCAGACCGGATCTGATAAGGGAGGCGAAGAAGAGAAACCTGATCTACAACGATCAGGCATTTATTCCAGGAAAGAAGGGGGAATATCCGGAGGACCTCGAGACCTACAGAAATACCAAAGAGAACCTCGATCTCTTTCTTCGACCGGTGAAGATCAGCGATGAGCCTTTGCTGAAGGATTTCTACTATTCCCTCTCTGACAGAAGTATGTACCGGAGGTTCATCTCCGCTCGCAAGGACATGCCCCACGAGAGGCTGCAGAATTTCGTT